>PXAP01000348.1 GCA_003567115.1 Bacteroidota bacterium | reverse complement strand
CCATTTGGCACAAATATAGGAGGTAGCTTTAACCCCGGTTTTTTTTCAGTTCGCACCGCGAATTTTCAGCTCCCCACAGGCTTTTCGGGCAAAACCCCGCCAGGATATTACCGCGCCCAAAAGATGCGGGTTTAATAGTTTAACTAAAAGCACCCCTTTTTATAAAAAAAAGCGTTCTCTTTTCGTTATATTTCCATACCAAAAAACCAGAAAATCCCGGAGATATGAAGAAGAGAGTCTTTCTAAACCTGCTAATATGCATATTGACAGTATTCACGGTATCGGCAACCCGGCATGACAACCCCTCGGAAAAAATCCCGCTGAGCCATGATGTTTATGAGAAGTGGAAAAACATAACCCGCCAGCAAATATCACCCGACGGCAGATGGGTAAGCTGGGAGGCCAATCCGCAACAGGGTGACGGATGGCTGTATATCAAGGATTTACAAACAAACCATCTTGATTCTGTTGCCAGGGGCACCAGGGCTGTTTTTTCACCAAATTCCGACTTTATGGCTTTTCATGTCGATCCCCCGACCGCTGTTATCCGGCAGGCCAAAGTAGACGGGAAAAGTTCTGATGAAATGCCGGGAGATTCGGTGGTCATTTATGTCTTTGCCAACTCCTCGAACAGATCTGCGGGTAAAGCAGGGTCATTTGCACTGGCAGAAAAAGAATCCGGCTGGATGGTTTATCTTTTAAAAGAAAAAGCATCTGCAGGGGCAGGATCAGGCAATCTGCAAAGCGAAACATACAACAAACAACTGCCGGGCACAATGATGTATATCTTTAATCCCATAACCGGCCAGGAGCACAGATTCCCCAACGTGGTTGAATACAACCTTTCGGCAAACGGTGCCCTTGTCGGGTTTATCCAGAACAATAACCGGACCGGACAAACTGCCACCGTCCGGGCATTCAATACTGAGACACAAACCGTGCTAACGATCCTGGATGCCCCGGGCGAGGCAAAAGGAATAAGCATTTGCGATGACGGAAAGCAGATCACTTTCTTTTATACCACCGACATAATCAGGGACACTGAAATATACAACCTTTATCACTGGGATGATGAAACCGAAAGAGTAACCCGTATAATCTACCCTGAGTTGGATAGCATGCCTGAAGGCTGGAGTATAAACACAAACTTCAAACCAAGGTTCAGCAAAGACGGCTCCAGGCTCTTTTTCGGCACAGCACCGGGGCCCGATCCGGCACCTGCGGACACCCTGCTTGAAGAAGAAAGATACAAAGTGGATATATGGCATTACCAGGACCCCCTTATCCAGCCCCAGCAGCTTGCAGAGGCTGATCAGGAAGCAAGAAGGAGTTATCCCGCCGTTCTCCATATTGAACGGGCAATAATGGTCCAGCTTGCCACACCCCAAATGCCTGATGTGACAACTATCCAGAAGGGAGACGGGAGGTTTGAACTGGGCACATCCACCCTGCCCTACCAGATACAAAATTCATTTGAATCGGGCGAGTACCGTGACGTTTATCTTGTAGATGTAACCACCGGTGAGCGCAGACTGCTGCTGGAAAAGCACCGTGGTTCGGTTCACCTCTCGACGCAGGGCGACGCAAGGCTTTCGCCGGAAGGCAAATACCTCATCTGGTACAGCCAGGCTGACAGCAACTGGCATGTAATGTCAACAAAGGGTGATAACACCAGTAATATCACAGCTTCAATTCCTTATCCCTTATATAATGAGCTCCATGACACACCCTCGCTGCCGGGACCCTACGGAATTGCCGGATGGGTTGAAGACGACAGCTATGTACTGATTTACGATCGCTATGATATCTGGAAAATCGATCCCTCCGGAGAGGAAGAACCCGTTTCCCTTACCAACGGATACGGAAGGACAAACAACATACGATTCCGTTATGTTGACCCCGCCGATGAAGATGACTATATAGGACAACGGGAAAATATCATGCTCTCTGCCTTCAACAACCAAAACAAGCAAAGCGGCTTTTACCATGTAAGGGTGCACAGGCCGCGAGAACCATCCCAAAGGGTGATGGATGATGTACGATATTACAATCCGCAAAAGGCCAGGGACGCCAATGTTATCATATGGCAAAAAAGTACCTTTTCCGATTATCCTGATCTGTGGGTAAGTAATACCAGGTTCCGGAATCCTGAAAAAATCTCCAATATCAATCCCCGGCAGGATAAATACAAATGGGGTACAGCACAGCTGGTTGAATGGGTTTCCTTTAATAATGATTCCCTGCAGGGACTCCTCTATTTACCGGAAAACATTGACCCCGGTAAAAAGTACCCCATGATAGTCTATTTTTACGAACGTCTCTCTGACAACCTTCACAGGCATTATGTGCCGGCTCCAAGCCGTTCAACCATCAATATCTCCTGGTGTGTAAGCAACGATTATATTGTATTTGTCCCCGACATACCCTACACCATAGGCTATCCCGGACAAAGTGCCTATGATGCAATAGTCAGCGGCACCAGGGCTATGATAAACAAGTTTGATTTTATTGATCGGGACAACACAGGCATCCAGGGGCAGAGCTGGGCCGGCTACCAGATCGCTTACCTTTTGACACAGACCGATATGTTTAAGGCAGCTATGGCCGGTGCACCCGTAAGCAATATGATAAGTGCCTACGGCGGTATCCGGTGGTCAACCGGGCTCAGCAGGATCTATCAGTATGAAGAGACCCAGAGCCGGATTGGAGGCACCATATGGGACCAGACCCTGCGTTACATTGAAAACTCACCTCTGTTTTTTGCTGATAAGGTAAACACACCGCTGCTTATGATGCATAACGATGCCGATGGAGCAGTGCCCTGGTACCAGGGAATTGAATTTTTCATGGCCTTGCGGCGCCTGGGAAGTCCGGTATGGATGCTTAATTACAATGGTGAGGCTCACAACCTCACCCGATGGCCCAACAGGATGGACCTTTCAATAAGGATGTACCAGTTCTTTGACCATTACCTCAAAGGAAAACCGGCCCCCGTATGGCTTAAGGAAGGCATACCCGCCATCCGGAAAGGCAGAAAGGACGGATACGAACCCCATGTTCCCTCCGGCAACCGGCAGCAGGATCATTTGCCCTGATTCCGGCCTGGTTATTTTGCCGGGATCACTGCCAGGTCATTTATCATTATTTTCAGGGGGTATCATTTCCCTTACTGCATCGAGCAGTTCACAATTTCTGAAGGCGATAAACCAGGGATTGGTGCTCTCCCTCTTATTGTAGACAAGCTGCTGGTCGGGCCGGGCAGCCTGTACCACCCGCCCCCCCGAGGCCAGCACTATGGCATGGCCTGCAGCGGTATCCCATTCCGAAATATTTCTGAAACGGGGATATATATCTGCCTCCCCCTCGGCAATCATACAGAGCTTCAGCGAGCTGCCCCTGGCAACAATCCTCGTATCGCTGAACTTTTTGCTGAAATCGCCGATAAAGGTCATGGTGCGCTTATCGGGAAAAGAGCGGCTGGCCATAATACCGTAGCCCTTTTTAGAAGTGCAGGGGAGAGAAACACCTTTTGTCCTCCAGGCATAACCCCCTTCTGTATCCAGGTTGCTTCCCGTACCGGTTCCCCGGTTGCTCCCCCCACCGCCCCAACGGTCCGCTTCAGTTCCCCGGTCTGCAACAGTCCGCCCGGCCCCGCCGGCCGGTTCCCGTCTGTTCCCGGTATCATTCCCCGATACCGCCTCAGCAGCCAGCACCCCGGAAGCGTTGTCAAGCCTCCATGCCCCCCGGCCGGCAATACCTGTATACAGCACATCGACCGCAGGACCGTAAACAACCCCGGCCAGGGGATTACCATCCTCAACAAGGGCAACATTCACGGTAAATTCACCGTTGCGCCGGATAAATTCTTTGGTGCCGTCAAGCGGATCAACAAGCCAGAAAAGCCGCCAGGCTTTTCTTTCCCCGAAAGGGATATCTCTCCCCTCCTCGCTGAGCAGCGGAAGGCCGGTGCGGCCAAGCACCCCGGCAATAATGTTGTGAGCCTGCAGGTCGGCAACAGTAACCGGTGAATTATCGGCCTTGGTCTCAACACCGAAATCATCCCTGCCGTACACCTCCATTATGGCAGCACCTGCTTTGAGGGCAGACTTTACTGCCTTATTGACCAGCTCATCGATATTATGGTTTTTCTCCCCGCTCATATTAAAAAAGCTTAAAAATTCCGGATTCAGCACGAAATTAATAAATTACTGTTTACTTTTGATTACTGTAATTCAAAACAAACCGTTAATTATAAAAAGAGTTCGCTGAACCATACCACAAAATCATGAGAAAAACGATAACCATATCAGCAGTCACCGCCTTCATGCTGATTATTGCCCTCTTTCAGCTCAGTGCACAGCAACAGCAAAGACCCCGGGTTGTATCACCCGAGATACATGATGATAACACCATCACCTTCAGGCTTTATGCCCCCCATGCAGGCAGCATAACTGTTTCCGGAAGCTGGGACCGGGGAGTGGAAGTCAGTGATGAGCTTACCGTAAACAGCGAAGGCATACATGAGACCACCATCGGTCCCCTGCCATCGGAAATGTACACCTACACCTTTACCATTGACGGAGTCAGGGCATTTGACCCCTCCAACCCGGCGGTGGCAAGGGATGGCGTGCGCAATCAAAGCATGTTTATAGTACCCGGCGGGAGGGGCGACCTGTACAGCACGGCTAACGTACCGCACGGCAACATTGAAAAGGTTTGGTATCCTTCATCATCACTGGGAACAAACCGCCGTATGTATGTCTATACACCACCCGGCTATATGGAATCAACCGGCAGTTATCCTGTTCTTTATCTCCTTCACGGTGCCGGGGGTGATGAAGATGCATGGACCACCCTGGGCAGAACCCCCCAGATACTGGATAACCTAATTGGCGCCGGCAGGGCAAAACCCATGATCGTTGTAATGACCAACGGCAATCCCGGCCGGGCGGCTGCGCCTACAGTGCAGATGACAGGGCGGAAAAGCAGTGAACAGCCCGGTATGGCAGGTATGGCCAGCGGCGAGTTTGAAAAAAGCCTTGTCAAGGACGTTATTCCCTTTATAGAAAAAAACTACAGGGCTGATACCGGGAAAGAGAGCCGCGCCGTTGCCGGACTTTCAATGGGAGGGCTGCAGACCATGAGTGTTTCCTTCACCTGGCCTGAAACCTTTTCCTGGTACGGGATTATGAGTATGGGACTGGTCGATATGGCTCGGTTCGGAGTTGAAGAAAGCAGTGAATCAAGGACCCGGAACCTTGACAGGCTCAGAAGCTCCAACCCGGATCTTTACTGGATAGCATGCGGAACGGAGGATTTTCTATACAACGATGTCGTTGAACTCATTGCATTCCTTGAAGAGCAAAATTTCCCCCACACCTACCTGGAGACCGGCGGAGGTCATACATGGGACAGGTGGAGGCTTTACCTTTCAGAACTGGCGCCTCTGCTTTTCAGGTAGGGATTCCTTCCATTAAAGGAGCATCCATGGTGCACCTACAGTGAAGGAAGCTCCCAGGGGGCCCGGTACTCCACATCAATGAAGGCATCGGCTTCAGGGTCATCGGCAAATCTCTGGTTCTCACCATCCCAGTATAGTTTACGGCCAAGTCTGTGAGCAATATTGCCGAGGTGCGCAAAGCGGGCAATATGAGCGCCTGTTTCAATGTCACAATTGGGTTTTTCCCGTGTTTTTATGCAATTAATAAAGTTCTCCATATGAAGGTCCAGACCCTGTCCGGTACTTTCCTGGACGGGAATTCTTTCAAGACCTTCCTTAACCCCTGTTCCGGATGCTTCAGGTATAACCTCCCATCCCCCCCTGTCAACTACAAGGGTTCCGTGATCGCCGATAAAAGCAACCCCGTGGCCACGGCCGTAATTGGCACCGTAAATACCAATGGTATGATCCCATATAAGCGCAAAATCACCAAAATCATAGGTTGCAACCTGTGTATCGGGAGTCTGCATATCATCATCCGGGTAAGCATATTTGCCTCCTGTTGACATTACAGCATCGGGTACATAGCTCTCCATTCCAAACAGTCCGTAATCCAGCAGATGCACCCCCCAGTCCGTCATCAGTCCCCCGGCATAATCCCAGTACCATCTGAAATTATGATGGAACCTGTTGGGATTAAAGGGTCTTTCAGGAGCAGGCCCCAGCCACATATCATAATCCACCCCCTGCGGAGCAGGCTGATCCGGCACAACAGGAACAGCACCTTTCCAGCCCACGTACGACCATACCTTAACCAGTCTTATCCGTCCGATATGGCCTTCATGCAGATATTTCACCGAGTCCATCCAGTGTGGGTCACTGCGTTGCCACTGACCCACCTGCACAACGCCATTATAGTGCTTTACAGCATCAATCAAAATATTGCACTCCTGTATCGAGTTGGCCACGGGCTTTTCCAGGTAAACATCCTTGCCTTCCTGGCATGCATAGACCATTTGCAAACAGTGCCAATGGTCGGGTGTAGCAACAATAACCGCATCGATATCCTTTTGTTCCAGCATTTTTCTGAAATCGCCGTAGAGTGCAGGCTTTTTCCCGGTCAGATTTTCTGTTTCCACGGCCCTGTTATGCAGTACATTGTTATCCACATCACACAGTGCGCCGCATTCAACACCCGGCACCCTCAATATAGATTGCAGGTTGCTCCATCCCATTCCGGCCAGTCCTATCACCCCCACCACAACCTTGTCATTAGCAGAAAAAGCATCCGCATTAACTACCAGTGGGAATGCACCCAGTCCCATACCGAGTGCTGCCGATCTTTTAATAAAACCTCTTCTGTTGGTTTGCATAATTTAATGATTTTAAATTCCATAAAACAACCTTATTCACAAAGCAAAGAAACATCCGGATTACGGTTTGTCATCCTTCAGGTATGTGATCCTTAAAAATCACCGATCGGTACAAATCCGGCAACCCGTAAAAATCAGTGATCTGCGAAAGTCGGTTGCCCCTGCAAATCAGTCCACAATTGGCGTCAACACAAGATTCCGGAAAGAAACAGGACCGTGGTCGCCCTGCAGAAATACCGGACCGGGGGCAAAAACATCTGATTGCAGTGCGCCACCCGTGGGTCCGTACACCGGCTCGTTATCTATAATTTTCACCCCGTTAAGGATCACCGTCACATGCCTGTCCGCCAGGGTGATATCCATACTCTGCCACTCTCCGGCAGGCTTTTCTGCAGATTCATCCGGGGCTATCCGGCTGTAAACAGCTCCCGTGGTATGATCGGTGGGTTCCCTGCCATATGAATCAATAATCTGCACTTCATACATACCCCTTAAATATACACCCGAGTTACTGCCGGCAGGTATACTGAACTCAAGTGTAAGGTTGAAATCCTCCCACTCATCTACCGTACGCAGGTTCCCGTAGTTGACATGAGCTTCATTCTGTAAGTGGTAAGCCCTATTAACCAGTACACCGTTCTCGGCTTCAAAACCATTTACCTGGTTTTCATCGGTCAGTTCCCATCCGGTAAGGTCCTCGCCATTAAACAGCTCTACAGGCTCGCCAAATTCCAGGGCATCAAGGTCGGGTGCAGGAGGAACATCGGGAAGCTTCACCCCGGAGAACCATGTCGAGTCAACACCCAGACCGTCAGGCCGGGGTTCATAATAATTACCTGTGATCCTCTCCCCGTCGGTCTCTGCCTCCATCCAGTTTGTCACCATATGTGTACGTTGCGCATCTTCTCCCGGAACCAGCGGCCTTCTTTGAACCCTGGTACGGGTTACATGCAACACACCATCATCAGTGATAAAGATGTTGGCCACGGGTGTCACGCTGCCCCATTTCCAGAGCAGGTCGGCATCCAGGTAATCTTCTTCCTGGCGCACCCCGAGCCACCCTACATAATCGCCTTCGATATCAAAAGACCAGTGCCCGATAAACCCGCTGATATCAGTCAGACGTTCTTCTTCATTAATTCTTGCGGGTTGTTCGCGGCATGACAATAACGGCAAAAGAGCCGCTGTCAGAAACAAACTGAAAAAATATCTTCTCATAATTCTAAATATTAGTTATAAAAATTGCACGCTAAAAATAATACAAATATTGATGAAATTTTTTTCATTAAAAATTACACACTGACAAACTATTATTCCAAAATCCTTTTGGATTTTTCAAATGAACATGAAATTTTTTCATCTTAAATTACACACAGACAAAGATGAAAAAATTTTATGTGAAAGCGAAGCGGTTCATCCTGTCAGTCAATTATACATCTAAACTATATTACAAAAGGAGCTTTTAATAGCATGTATAATCGACCGCAGGTCAAAATTTTGTATATTTTGTACAAAATTTTGACTTCTTTTTTTACAGGATAAATATTCAACTGTAAAAAATACCAGTTTCCATTTTATTTGTTTATCCTTTTATGAGTAGTTACCAGCACATCCACTATCCTCTGTGCCGCTTTGCCGTCCCATAGCTCGGGGACCGTCCCTTTTTTAATATTTCCCGAAAGTATGTCCAAGGCCAGCACCCCGACACTCTCAAGGTTGGTTCCGGCAAGGAAATTAGTTCCGATCTCGACGGTAACCGGCCTTTCCGTATTATTTCTCACCGTTATACAAGGCACACTGAGAAAGGTGGTCTCTTCCTGAATTCCCCCGCTGTCGGTTACAACCAGGGCAGAATTTTTAACAAGTGCAAGAAAATCGATATACCCTATCGGGCCGGTCATAAGTATATTATCCGGTATTAAACCCTCAAGGCCAAAGCTCTTTATCCTGGCCTTTGTCCTTGGATGGACGGGGAAAACAACTCTTTTTTCCCGGGAGATCCTCTCCAGAAATTCAAACAGCGCACGTAATGACCCGGTATTATCGACGTTCGACGGCCGGTGAAAAGTAACCAGCACAAAATCCCCGGCCGTAAGGTCAAGATCACCCAAAACACCGGAAGAGTCAATTTTGGGCAGATAATAAACCAGGCTGTCGATCATCACATTCCCTGTAAAAAACACTTTCCGGCTGTCAATGCCTTCTCTGGAGAGGTTATCTATGGCACCTCGCTCGGTAACGAAAAGATAGTCGGAAAGCAGGTCGGTCAGCACCCTGTTGATCTCCTCGGGCATCTCCCGGTCATAGCTTCTCAGGCCCGCCTCCACGTGGGCAATTTTAATTCCCATCTTGGAAGCAACAATGCTGCAGGCCATTGTAGAATTAACATCGCCCGGGACGATTATCAGGTCGGGCTTTTCCGATTCGGCAACCTTTTCAAAAGTCATCATTATCCTGGCAGTCTGCAATGCATGTGAGCCGCTACCTACCCCCAGATAGAAATCAGGTTTGGGCATTTCCAGTTCATCAAAAAAAACCTTTGACATTTTCTCATCAAAGTGTTGTCCCGTGTGGCAGATTTTATGAGCCACGATATCGTTATATTTCCCAAAGGCCTTATGAACAGGGGCTATCTTTATAAAATTGGGCCGGGCGCCCACTATGGATATAATCTTCATTTACAGGTATCAATTAAATTTCCGAAGCTCAAATATACATGAAAATTTTTTCAGCCAAATTAACACGCAGACGGATGAAAAAATTTTTATGTTAAAGCGAAGCGGTTCCTTCTGTAAGTCAAAATTTTGTATTTTTTGGAACAAAATTTTGACTTACAGAAGAAATTTACGGAATGATTTTAAAAATATCCTCATAATAAATTCCCCATTCCCCTTTCGGGGAAAAAATGGTACACCCTGGCAAGATGCCTGCCGGCAACCGGCAACTGAAAAATAAAAATCCGGTAACAGAAAAACAGGCCCCGGCACTGCCGGAAAGCAGAAAACAGCTTTACGGGCCCTTACTATTACCATATAACATTTTGCTTAACTAACTGGTTTTTATATAATAATATTCCTATCCTGCCTGCAGTTCTTTCATAGCAATCCGGTTTGCACTGTTATAATTTATGGTATTATGATGCCCGTCATCGGCAACTATCTGATAAAATCTTTCCTGTTTCACTGGCTGGAATAATTTTTGAACAGATAATAATTTGTAAAGATATGATGATTATCCGGGGAAGATTTTGCCAAAAACTTAATATTATGACAAACAGGAAGAAGGTTTTCGTTGTCGGACTGGATGAATTCAATCTGGAAAAACTAAACAATTTACCCGGGTCCGGCGAATGTGAATTTTTACCTGCAGTATATTTCAGTGAGATGCGCGGGTCAGAAAAGGTATCTTTGCCGGAACTTTTAAATATTGCATACAAAAGGATAGATCAGGCAGGGAAAATTGATGCCGTAGTTACGTATTTTGATTTTCCCGGATCTGTGCTTGTTCCCGTTATAGCTGAAAAATACAGCCTTCCCGGACCTTCGCTTAAAAGTGTGATCAAGTGCGAACATAAATACTGGAGCCGTATGATCCAGCAGGAGGCCATACCGGATAATGTTCCCGCTTTTAAGGCATTTGATATTTATGATGACAATGCATACGACAAAATCGGTTTTACACCTCCCTACTGGATCAAGCCCGTCAAATCATATCATTCCTATCTTGCCTACCGTATAACCGGCCCTGACCAGTTTAAGGAGTGCATCAGAGAGGTCCGGCAGCATATTGATTCAATAATAGAACCCTTTACCCATCTTTTCAGGGAATACGGATTATCTGAAGAAATTTCGGGACTGGAGGAGAAGATGTTTGCCGAAAAGGAGATAACAGGTCATCAGTGTACTGCCGAAGGATATGTAACCGGGAGTGAAATCGAGGTATACGGCGTTGTAGATACGGTAAGGATAGCAGGCAGATCCTCTTTTTCCCGGTATGAATATCCCTCATCTCTTCCCCGGGATGTTCTGGACAGAATATCCGGTTTGTCAAAAAAGGTAATTGCACACACCGGCCTGAATAACTCGGCCTTTAACATTGAGTACTTCTATAATGAAGAGAGCGGAAGGCTGATGCTTCTGGAAATCAATCCCCGGATCTCACAGGCTCATACAGATCTGTTTGAAAAGGTTCACGGCAGATCTCATCATCAAACCATGCTCAATCTGGCCCTGAACCGCAAACCCGGCAGATATGACTTTAAAGGTGATTTCAATTTCGCCGCCCATTTCATGCACAGGACCTTCAGGCCGGGTGTGGTTCTGGAAGTTCCCCGTGAAAAGGAGATCAATAAAGTTAAGAGCAGGTATCCCGACCTGGCCATCAAAATCAATATTAAAAAAGGCATGCACCTGAAAGATATGGCCCCGCATCATATTGACAGTTACAGCTGGGTTCTGGCAAATATTTTTCTGGGAGGTCAGAGCAGACAGGAACTCATCGGTAAGTACCACGATGTAATAGATAACCTTACCATCAAAATAGATCACGGTAAAAATGACCAGGGGTAATGGCTGTGAATAATCTCCACGGCGGCAGACAGCTCAGGTGCCCGGGGCTGTCCCCGGAACAGGTGATACAGGCTGGATATCCACAGGACCCATGCTCCATTCTCCGGGCCCGGGTCCAAGTCTCAAGCCCGAGTTCATCATATCCTCCCAGCTTACGTCCCTCCCCGTATATGCCGATTCTCTTCCCATTATACCTGTCATCGTCGAGGTGGCAAGATCCCGGGTCTCATTGACAGGTTGGTTCGTCCGGATGGCAGTCACCAGGTTAATTATTTCCTGGTCGTAAGGAGAAACCGCCACCCTGTTCATCGGCTGTCCATTTTCATCAAGAGGATACTCATACTCCCATATGATGTTACCATCATAATCCCATATCCTGTTCCGGCAATTTGTATATCCTGTGGCCCCGTAAAGAAGCTGGCCTATATCATTGGTACATCCGTCCATCTGGCGGCCCATGGCATGGTAATTTCTCCGGTCATCAAAAGCATAATCAACGCTGAAAAAATCATACATATCGCCCGACCGGCGGCGGTGCCTGCCACCATAACCTCTTGCCTGCACGGGATGTTTTTCAAAGAACCAGTTCAGGTTATCAATATTATGAACAAGCAGATTGACAATTAAATCTCCCGTAAGCCAGTTCCAGTTTCCCCGGTTCCTTATCATAGCCTCCATATCGCTCCATCCCTCCTGCCTTCTGACAAAAGGCGGTCCCCCGATATTATAAAAGCATTTTGCCGATACAAGATCGCCGATGGCCCCGTTTTTTATCATGCTGAAGGTTTTCACGTGATCGCGCTGGTGTCTCCTCTGGGTTCCCGAAATAACGGTCAGGCCGGCTGATTCTGCCATTCTTCCCGCAGCCATAACCGATCTCACGCCCACAGGATCAACGCCGGCAGGTTTTTCAAGGAAAACATGTTTCCTTGCCTGCACAGCCGCTTCAAAGTGAAGAGGGCGGCAATAAGCCAGTGAAGCTTCAAGGATAATGTCAACATCAGAATCAATAACCCGCCTGTAGGCATCAAAGCCCACAAAGCAGTTCTCTTCTGGAATATCAACATTACGTTGTTCTTTCAAAGCTTTCCGGCATCCGTCAATCCGGTCCCGGAAAACATCTCCGAGTGCGGTTATTTGTAAATTGGGTCCGGCATCAATAAAGTTAAAGGCTGCTCCCGTGCCCCTGCTTCCGCATCCTATAAGCCCGGCCTTCAAAACCGGTCCGTCGGGAGCGATATCAGGGAAAACAGGCATTTCATATTCAGGCTCCCGTGAACCACAGGAGGAAAGAACATATCCTGCCCCCAGGGCACCCATAACGCCCAGGGCAGCGGCGTCACCTATAAATTTACGCCTGCCCGGTGATTCTGATCTGTTATCCATAGTTGTAATATTTAAATTGTATATTTATTTATAATATTCATACTCAGGACTTTCCAGATATCCTCAGGCAAATGTCCGGCCTTTCACGATATCTTTGCCCTGCACCAACCACTATTCCGACGATTCAGTGACCACCTCCGGGTTCTCCAGTTTATCGAGTATTTCATCAAGATCATCCCTTGTATGCAGATGGCCCTCTCTCATAACAGCCCAAATACTTCGTGTATTGGATATGTCTTTCAGCGGATCGGCATCCAGTACTACCAGGTCGGCCATCATACCTGCACCTATGGAACCCTGTTGGTTATCAAGTCCGTAATACTGTGCCGGCCGGAGTGTAGCAGATTCAATGGCCTGCATGGGAGTCAGACCGGCACGTACCAGCAGCGCAAGCTCTTCATGCAGGCTGAAACCGGGTGTAAGAAGGGCAAGCGGCATATCAGTACCGGCCATTATCCCTATTCCTGCCTCAATCAGCCTGGGTATCATATCATAAGCCCACGCGGCATGTGCCAGCCCTTCTTCAGAGGGTGATTCTGCTGCCCTGGCAGCTGCATTATTTTTCCAGTCAGATCTGACCGGTTCGGGCAGGTACCGGAAAGTTTCCCTCCAGTCTTCCCTGGCATACATCCTGTGTTCATCCTGTGCAATTATGGCCAGGGTAGGCACTTGCCAGGTATCATTGGCAGCCAGGGTTTTCAGTACAACTTCACGCCGCTCTTCATCCTGGGTTTTAATGGCATGCATCCGTTGGGCACGGGTTATTCCCCCCCGGAGTTCGTTACCCGATTTATCCGT
>PXAP01000131.1 GCA_003567115.1 Bacteroidota bacterium | reverse complement strand
GGTGCAAGAGATCCGTGGCTGATGTCTGGTCGCGTACCCGATGTACCGCAAACCGTAAGAAGGGTGCCGGGCGAAGATCATTATATGGACTGGATCAGGGCCTGCAAGGAAAGTCCCGAAAACAGGGTGGAACCAGCCTCCTACTTTAAGGAAGCAGGACCATTCAATGAGATGGTTGTTATGGGAGTTCTGGCAGTACGCCTGCAGGATCTCAACAAGGAACTCGAATGGGATGGCGCCAATATGCGCTTTACCAATATCGGCGACGATGAAACCCTCCGCATAGTTATTGAGGACGGATTCGTTATCGAGGACGGTCATCCTACATTTGAGAAAACATGGACCGAGCGTTTCAGCGCCAAAGCTTTTGCTGAAGAGCTGGTAAAACACGAATACAGGAACGGCTGGTCATTACCGCCGATGCCGGCGTAAAACCCTTTACCTGCAGCCCGTTTGAAACACCGAACATGAATTACCTGCTAAACATAATTAATTGAATATTAACTTGATTAACCTGATTTGTACGAATGAAAACTTCACGAAGAGAATTTCTCAAAAAGAGTGCCTTTGCCATTGCCGGGACTGCTTTACTTTCAAAAACAGCATGTGCCGGCAGGCATGACACCATCACAGCCGTACAGCTTTACTGTGTACGCAACGAAATGCGGGAAGACCCGCTGGGGTCACTTCAGCAACTGGCAGACATGGGCTATACCCATGTGGAACATGCCAACTATGTAGATCACAGGTTTTATGGCTGGACTGCAAGTGAGTTCAGAAGGGTGCTTGATGACCTTGGTTTGAAGATGCCGTCAGGCCATACTGTCCTGAGGCCCGGCCACTGGGATGAAGCCAGCGGAGATTTTACCGACGAATGGAAGAGACTGGTTGATGATGCAGCCTACATGGGGCAGGAGTATGTTATCAGTCCTTCAATGAGCCGGGAGGCTTACAGCACCTATGACAATCTCATGAGGTTCATGGAAGTGTTCAACAAATCCGGGGAGTTGTGCCAGGAGCAGGGAATGAGATTCGGCTACCACAACCACACTTTTGAATTTACTGAAACCCTTAACGGAGAAACTGTATTTGATCTCATGATGATTAATACCGATGCAGACAAGGTGGTTATGCAGCTTGATATTGGAAATATGTACAATACGGGGGAACAGCCGAAAGATGTGATTCTCCGGTACCCCGGAAGGTATGACAACATTCATGTTAAAGATATGATAGAGAGGCCGGACGGAGGATATGAAAGTTGTGTTCTTGGTGAGGGTCTGGTTGGAGTAAGGGAGGTCATCGATTTTGCCAGAGACCAGGGAACCGAACTGTTCATCATAGAACAGGAATCATATCAGGGCAGAACTCCCATGGAACGCATGGAAGAAAACCTTGCCATAATGCAGTCCTGGGGATATTGATATAATTTATCTGTCACGGGTTTATATTAGCAATATTTACCCGTGATATTTTTTCCGGATTTATCTGTGATCTTCCCCCTCCCCATCCGGTATTTTATCAGGGGTGATTACAAGGGGTGATTATTTGTGATAATTATCCCCTGCAAATCGAAACATCAGAATAATTAACCTATCGAAACACCAGAATAATTAACCTATCGAAACACCAGAATAATTTACCTTTTACCAACTGATCACTAAACCACTTAAACCAACTGTTATGAAAAAAATTTATTGGATTCTACCGATTGTATTTATTTTTGGTCTGTTTTCAAATCTGGCAGCACAAGGTGACCAGGATCATGTTCTTAATATAGTTGTCATCGGAGCTCATCCTGACGATCCTGAAAAATCCGGCGGCACCGCCTATAAATGGATACAGCAGGGACACAATGTTACCATGGTTTCTGTTACAAACGGTAATGCTGGCCACCATGAGCTTTCTGCCGATGAACTTGAACGTACAAGGCGTGAAGAAGCAAGAAGAGGAGGCGAAGTTATCGGCGCCGATTATATTGTTATGGACCATGATGATGGTAAACTGATGCCTACCCTGGAAAACCGTTTCGATATAATCAGGCTTATAAGAGAACTTAAAGCCGATATTGTCATCACCCACAGGCCATGGGATTACCATCCCGATCACCGGAATACCGGGCAACTTGTGCTTGATGCCGCCTATATGGTTACCGTGCCGACCATTGTACCACATATCCCTCATCTGGAAAGGAATCCCATGTTCCTATATATGGAAGACCGCTTTACGCAGCCTCTTCCTTTCCAGCCGGATGTTTGTGTAGATATTGACGATGCCGTCGAAAAGAAAGTTGATATGTACCACGAGCACAAATGTCAGATGTATGAATGGCTGCCTTATAACCGCGGCCAACTGGACCAGGTGCCCGAAGGAGACCAGGCAAGAAGGGAATGGCTGGGAGAAAGAATAAAGCCCAGATGGAGTGCAGATCCTCACAGGGAAAAGCTTACTGAACTTTACGGCCGGGAAAGGGGAACAGGAATTAATTATTCCGAATGCTTCCAGGATTCGGAATACGGAACAAGGCTGACAGAGGAGAATATGGACTACTATTTCCCGTTTTTTGACTGATTAAAAAACATGAAACTTCTTACATTAAGGATGGGGTTAAAAAGTAAGAAAGGTTAAAAAAAACGAACTTAAACCTTGGAAGGTAAGGGGATGGGTAATCCCTCCTCAACAAAACAGTCATTTTGCTGCAGCTATGGAACTGGTATTGAATGTCTAAAAGCGGCCATATAATAAAGCAAGACCAATTGTGTGTATGGATGAATCACCTAAACAACTGATTAGTGTAACCAGGCAATCTATTCCCATTTCTCCGGGTTTTGAGAAAAAATGTGATTATTAAATCCTCATCAGCCATTGGCTTTACGACTCAGCCACTCCAGAGACTCCTGGTTCAAAATCTCAATATCCGAGAAAGGTCGGTTATACAGGAAATTATACTTAACATACCTGATCACGTTTTCCACCATGCCTTTGCTTTGCGGGTCTGATTTACGACAGAATACCGGCTCAAAAGGCATCTCCTTAACAAAATTCTGGAACACTTCGGTCAGGATTAGATTACCCGGGTTATCATCGACCAAAAGAACTTTAT
>PXAP01000331.1 GCA_003567115.1 Bacteroidota bacterium | reverse complement strand
TGTCACTCATTGTGCCCCGGGGGTACAACATCGCCGTCGACACTGATGATTTTGTGTGGATCAGACATGATCCGAGGACTCTAACAAGGGATATTATTCAGGGAGTATTGATTTATCAATATGAATATACCGATCCCGAAACATTTACCCCGGAATTTCTTATTAACAAAAGAAACCAGTTATTAAGGAATTATATTCCCGGCCCTTCACCAAATTCCTATATGACCACGGAAGATCTGGTAACCCCGCTCTTCCGTGAATTTATGGAGGATGACAGGTATTTTGCCAGGCTTAAAGGATTGTGGAAGCTGGAAAATGGTTTCATGGGAGGACCATTTATCAGTCATACCACGCTCGATGAGGAAAAAAACAGGGTTGTTACCGTGGAATGCTTTGTTTTTGCTCCCGGGGAGAAAAAACGTGAATATCTTCGCCAGGTGGAGGCTATTATTCATACATTGGAGATTAAGGAATAAAAGCTTTATCATTAACTGAAGCCAATTAACCTGATAATGAACGCTTTTGCGAACAGTTTGAAATAATCAGGAAACAACACAAAGTCTGATAAATTTCATTCTTCACATGTTAAAGATTCTGCTTGTTCTTCGGATTTTTGTGTTATTTCCGGTATTTAAAATATTCAGGCCGGCTGGATAGTTGGTTTAAAAAATAGAAGTAAAAAGATATCTTTGTATCCCCAAATTAAAGTGTAATTGAATAACAAAGCTAAATAGCCGGTTTAATATTTTTCAGGTGCAATACACAAGGAATTTTTGTATCATAGCTCATATAGATCACGGGAAGAGTACCCTGGCGGACAGGCTGCTGGAAGTTACCCGGACAATATCTGACCGTGATGTACGGGAGCAGGTACTTGACAGCATGGATCTTGAACGGGAAAGAGGTATTACTATTAAGTCCCATGCCATACAGATGGATTATGCTTATCAGGGAAATCAATATAAGCTGAATCTTATTGATACGCCGGGGCATGTGGATTTTTCCTATGAGGTATCCCGTTCAATTGCTTCCTGTGAGGGAGCTTTGCTTATAGTTGATGCAACACAAGGCATCCAGGCCCAGACAATATCAAATCTCTACCTTGCTCTTGAGCACGATCTTGAGATAATTCCTGTTATGAATAAGATGGATCTTGAAGCTGCCAATCCTGATGAGGTTATGGACCAGATCATAGATCTGATTGGTTGTGACGCCGATGATATTATTATGGCCAGCGGCAAAACCGGTATGGGAGTTGATAAAATTATTGAAAGAATAATACTTCGCATACCTGCCCCTGCAGGAGATCAGGACGCACCTCTGCAGGCCCTTATTTTTGATTCGGTTTTTAATCCCTTTCGGGGAATAATTGCCTTAATCCGTGTAATGAACGGCAGGATCAGGACTGATGAATGGGTCAAGTTTGTTGCCACCGGTAAGGAATACCAGGCTGACGAGATAGGTGTTCTTAAGCTTACCCAAAATCCAAAGGATGAATTAAGTGCCGGTGATGTTGGATATATCATTTCGGGAATAAAAGTTTCGCGCGAAGTTAAGGTGGGTGATACAATAACCCATGTTGACAGACCATGCAGCGCAGCCATTGAGGGCTTTGAGAACGTAAAACCGATGGTTTTTGCAGGTATTTATCCTATTGATCCCGATGACTATGAAGAATTAAGGACATCGATAGAAAAGCTTCAGCTGAATGATGCATCGTTTACCTTTGAACCGGAATCATCAGTTGCACTGGGTTTTGGTTTCCGGTGCGGGTTTCTGGGAATGCTTCATCTGGAGATAGTTCAGGAGCGGCTGAGCAGGGAATTCGATATGGGTGTGATATCAACCGTGCCCAACGTTTCTTACAGGGCATATACCAAAAACAATGAGGTAATAGAGGTTCACAATCCATTTGATATGCCCGGGCCAAACCTTTTGGATCATATTGAAGAACCTTTTATAACCGGACAAGTCATAACCAAATCCGAATATACCGGACCTGTCATGAACCTCTGTATCGGCAAACGCGGTGTGTTGAAGAACCAGCATTACCTCACCAGCGACAGGGTTGAGCTGACTTTTGAAATGCCCCTGGGTGAGATAGTATTTGACTTTTATGATAAACTGAAAAGTATTTCCAGAGGGTATGCCTCGTTCGACTATTACATGTCAGGTTACCAGCCATCAAACCTAGTAAGGCTTGACATACTCCTTAACGGTGAATCGGTGGATGCACTTTCCAGCCTTTCTCACAGGGACAATGCCTATGAGTTCGGTAAAAAGATGTGCGCCAAGCTTAAAGAGCTGATTCCGCGTCAGCAGTTTGATATTGCCATCCAGGCTGCCATAAGCGCCAAGATCATAGCCCGTGAAACTGTAAAAGCTCTTCGAAAGGATGTCACATCAAAATGTTATGGTGGAGACATTACCCGGAAGCGAAAGTTGCTTGAGAAACAGAAAAAAGGCAAAAAACGTATGCGGCAGGTGGGAAATGTAGAAGTGCCGCAGCAGGCCTTTATGGCAGTACTGAAGCTCGATACCTGATTTTTTGTCACCGGACGAAAAACAATGATATGGGGATAATAAACCAAATAATAAAAAAAGACTAATTTATTTTTTCCCAAATCAGTCAATAGAACATGCATCTGAATAATTGAAAGGTTTTTACAAGAATAGTTATTAGTAACTGTCATCAGAAAAATTGAGGCTATATTTTAATGTAATTTAAAAATCTACGTCCCTGGTTAAAGCCATTTGGCTATGCAAATATTTTAGTTAATCTATAAAACCTGCGTCTTCAGGTCACGGTAATGTCCTGGCGGGGCTCTGCCCCGGGTTGTTCATTTGAATCAAAAAAATATGCATTATGAAAAAATCAGCAATTGTTTTATGCTTTATGTTTTTTGCACCTGAAGGTATTTTCGCCCGTGATGACAGAATTGAGGGTTACTGGCTTACAGATGAGGGACAATCGCAGATAGAGATATACAGGGTTTCAGAAAATACATTTAACGGCAGGATAGTATGGCTGGAAGAGCCTGCAGATGAAGACGGCAGAATAAAACGTGATGACGAGAACCCCGACAGGTCATTGCGGAGCCGTCCTTTACAGGGTTTGG
>PXAP01000345.1 GCA_003567115.1 Bacteroidota bacterium | reverse complement strand
CGTCAAGCAAGACCTGTAGTGAATGTGGATATATCCATCAAGCCTTAACCCTTTCTGAGAGAACATGGACATGTCCGGATGGTCATATTTTGGACAGGGACATAAATGCAAGTAAAAATATTCTTGCAGAAGGATTAAGAATAATCGGGGCGGAACTCTCCGATTACACGGATAGAGGCTCAGATCAGACTTCTGAAAAGAAGCACAAGCCTATGAAGTCCGAAGCCCATTAGTCTTTAGCTAATGGTTAGTTCACGCAGGATACAATAAAATACGCAATAGTTATTTACGCAGTAGTGTATACGGTTTACAACTCTGCAAAAATCTTTATCCCCGGCAGGGAGCCGGTCAAAAAAAGTACATGCTTATCCTGTACAGGATGCAGTTTAAGAAAAGATTGCCAGTGAGAGCCGCACAGCTCAATTTCAAGCTCTTTGCCACTGAATCACCGCATACCTCAATTTCATGCTCTTTACAGAGTTGATAAGGTGGTTTATAAGCAAATTATGCAATTCACCGGATTTATCTGAACACTGGCCGGCATGTCCCGGCTTTGTCTGCTGCGGGTCAGTTTGTACCATCTTAAAAATGTTTATTTTTGCACACTATGGAGGTGATACTTCTTTCATTATCGATAATTCTGATTCTGACCGGACTGGCCGGATGCCTCTTCCCTGTACTTCCGGGGCCGCCTCTTAGTTTCCTGGCCCTGATTATTGTTAATTTTACGGGCTACGCTGACTTTACCCTGAATTTCCTGTTAATAACGGGATTTATGGCTGCTGCGGTAACTGTTTTTGACTTTATTGTGCCTGTCTGGGCCACCCGGAAATCGGGCGGCTCTAAATATGGAATGTGGGGAGCGGGAATAGGGATAATTGCAGGTATATTTTTGTTTCCTCCGGTCGGAATAATTATTGGTCCTCTTGCAGGAGCTATAGCAGGTGAGCTGATAAAGGGCAGAACGGGCAAAAGAGCCATAATGGCCGGACTGGGGTCTTTTGCCGGATTTATCCTGGGAACGGGACTGAAGCTTGCAATCTCACTTACAATAACAATCTTTTTTATAAAAGCTGTTTTCCTGTCCTCCCCCCCACTTTAAAAAACCGGCGAAACGGCTGTTCTTTGACCGCAAATTCAAATAAGCACTCAGGTGACAGCTTTAACCGGCATGTTGGTCAAAAGGGTGTTTTACATGAATGCCAGATTCCGTGGAGCGGGTTTTTCAGGCCTGCCCTGAAAAAATGTAGTTTCTAAACGCTACCCTTGCCCGTATTTTAATTAATCCCCTCCTGTATTGCATCATAAAAAACCTGAAGAATTTCAGTCCTTATGTTCAGGGTGCTTATCAGGTTATTATCCCTGGTGGGATGCACCCTGTTGGAAAAGAATATATAGAGCAGATCATATTCCGGGTCCATCCATACAAAAGTGCCGGTAAATCCGCTGTGCCCGAAACTAGAGTCTGAGGCACCGGGAGCAGGATATGCCCTTTCGGGGGAACGTTCCTCATTGTCAAGCACGGGCTTATCAAAGCCTATACCCCGGCGGTTATTGTTTTCAGGAAACTGTACCGCAGCAAACTCATTTATCACTTCCCTGGAAAGGTATCTTCTGCCACCATACTCCCCTCCGTTAAGATACATCTGAAGAAGCTTGGCGAGATCGCCGGCGGAAGAAAAAAGTCCGGCATTTCCGCTTACTCCCCCCAGCACGGCAGAAGCCTCATCATGAACATAACCGTGCACCAGCTTCCTTCTGAAATTATTGTCGATCTCGGTCGGTACTATACGGTGAAGGGGAAAATGATCGCGCGGATTATACCGCAGCGAAACGGCCCCCAGGGGCTTATAGAAATCGTTATACAAAGCTTCGGTATAAGGCCTGCCGTCTGCTCGTGTTATAACTTCCGGCGAAACAATAAAAGGAAGGCAGGAGTACCTGTACTCCCCGTGAGGAAACAGATCGCTTCGCCTGATGTCGCGGTAAACGCGATCGCGGAAATTATCCCTCAGGTAAAGATGACTTCCTATCTCAATTGTATGATTGCCGACCGGTTCATGCCGGTACCAGCGCCTGATGTAATTGCCTCCCCTTACAGTCCGCTCCCAGTAGTTGATGTAGGGTATGATACCCGACTGGTGGGTAAGCAGATCGCGAAGAATGAGGTCCTCCTTGTTTGATCGCCGGAAGAGACGACTTTTCCAGTCATCCCAGTAATAGCTCAGGGGCATGTCAAGATCGAGGCGGTCCTGGTCAACAAGCTTCATGTACAGAGGAAGAGGTCCCGAGATCTTTGTAACAGAAGCCAGGTCATAAATATCATCCTTCTCCACGGCAACTCTGCCTGCATAGGTATGATACCCGTAAGCCCGGTCAAAAATGACTTTACCATTTCTTGCCACCAGAACCCTGGCTCCCGGAAATGCCTGTACGGTAAGGCCCGAATTAACGATCGAATCAACCCTGTGCTGCACCATCTTTCCATTAATGCCTGCTTCTTCCGGCAGGGTATATTTTAGGCGTAACCCCCCGAAAGTTTGGATGCCCCGGCCCGCAGGGAAAAGATCACCGGCAGGCTCAGAAAGGGTGCCGGAAGCACCGATTGCACCAAAAACCACCTGGGCAGCCAGATCCTGAACCAGGTTATTATAACCGCACGCCAGCAACAGTCCATCAACATTTTGAATTCCCTTCCATTGACCCAAAAATAACGCCGGACCGAAAAAAACAACAACCGACTCCCGTTCTGCGACAAACTGCAGTAAATGATCCGCCAGATCCCTGTAATCACGATTGAGAGGAAAGGCCGCAACAGAGATTCCTGCAATAATACGGTCATATTCCTCAAGCTCTGACAAACCCGATGCCAGTGATATGCTGCAGTAGGGATCAATATTTATAACCGGCATCTCAAGATAATCATTCAGCCTTGAGGTAAAAACATCAGCCGGTCCGAACGTCAGGGCTGCTATACGGCCATTTTCAAGATTCTTTAATGGAAGCACCTTACTGTTATTCAACAAAACGGTAAATGAATCTTCTATAACCTGCCTGCGCTGCAGCTCTTCCTTTGGTGAAGGGGGAGTGTTAACAACAGGCATGTTTCCGGTGGGAATTATGAAACCCTGACCGG
>PXAP01000295.1 GCA_003567115.1 Bacteroidota bacterium | reverse complement strand
TGATGCAATAAAGCCCGATTAGTATGCAGCTCACCCCTTTACTGTGTTGCTTCGCAACCCACCGGGCTTCACTGCAACAATCCCGGGCCCGTTACCGCCAAGCAAAAAATACCTTTGCTACCAGACAATGAAGATTATGAAATTGGTTATATTTGTTTTATGAATAAGCGTGAAAAAATTTTAAATAGGATTTCATCTGTTATAGCGCAAAAATATCCAGATGCCGAGATTTACCTTTATGGTTCCCGAGCCCGTGGTGATGATAAACCTTTTTCAGACTGGGATTTATTAGTTCTACTTAATTTCCCAAGCGTTACATTCTCCCTTGAAACAAATATCATGGATGATATGTATGAAATAGAGCTTGAAACAGGTGAAATCATTACTCCATTAATATATTCCAAGAACGAATGGGTCAATAAACATAAGGAAACTCCATTATTCGAGAGTATTGAAAAAGAATCTATAAAGATAAAATGACAAGTTCACGAGAGGACCTAGTAAATTATCGTCTGGAACGAGCAAAGGACACACTTGATGATGCCCGGATTTTAGCCGATAACAAGAAATGGAATTCGACTATTAATAGACTTTATTATGCTGCATATTATGCAGTTATTGCACTACTCCTAAATTCAAATTTAAAACCCACTACACATAAAGGTGCGAAGACTGAGTTTTCGAACCACTTCATAAAAAGTCAAATAATTCCTAAAGAATTTGGTAAAATCTATTCGCAACTTTTCACTTGGAGACAAAAAGGTGACTATGACGACCAATTTGATTTTGATAGTGAAAAGGTCCTTCCATATTTTGATCCCATAGAAAAGCTTATAAATTTAATCGAACAAGAGATTGCCAGGCGGTAACACACGATATATGTTATCCGGGTCAGGGCATAGGGTTGGATTCCTGAAATTTTTATCTACATTTAATCTGGAAAGCGTTTTTAAGTTACCTTGATTTCCCGGTCAACACATATCGCTATCCGTTAGCGGCAAGTATTATGAAAATGAACCATAAAATATTTATATTGTTAATTTTTTGGTTTATTCCCATGATTCCTTTTGCTCAACTGGCATTAACAATTGAAATCGACGGTTTACTCAACGATAGGGGGAAAATTCATTTTGAGCTTAAAAACGAAATAGAAGAACAAGTTGCAGGGATAACCAAGATCATATCACATAATAAATGTATTATTTTCATTAAAAACTTAAAGCCAGGCAAGTATGCTTTTAGATTT
Organism: Bacteroidota bacterium; assembly: GCA_003567115.1. Lineage (GTDB taxonomy): Bacteria > Bacteroidota > Bacteroidia > Bacteroidales > PUMT01 > PXAP01. The sequence goes on along the minus strand of PXAP01000295.1, from coordinate 1,893 downwards.
TTCCATGATGAACCAAAAATGAGAAACTAAATGATAATTGGCTGGGATTTCCAAAGGCGGGGTTTGGCTTTTCCAATAATCCCAGCATTACCTTTGGCCCACTTTCATTTGATAAAACGCTATTCGAACTAAACGATTCGAAACTAATAACATGTAAAATAAAAAACTTTCAAACTAAAATGAATTCTCAGGAGCAACAAACGCAAGCTGAAGACCAGGAAAGAGTTCCCCTGAATATGGACACAATCAAAGAGTTGTGGTCACAAACATATAACCGTGAGGGGAAACCTGACTGGTCACATATTTTTAAGTACTATCATAAGGATCTCGTCTTTCAGGATACTATTCAGCGAATTGAGGGACTGGATGATTTTATCGCTATGTGTAACCGGCTAACGAAGAGAACAAAACAGCTTAAGATGGAAATTCTTGCGATTGCTCAAAACGACAATGTGATTATGTTTGACTGGGTAATGACCATGATGTTTAAGAAATATCCCAACACACCAATGTACGGCTCAACAAAACTGGTGCTCTCCGAGGATGGTCTGATAAAAGAACAGCGCGATTATTACGATTTATGGGGTGATATTTTTAATAACATACCCCGTTTTGGAAAAATGTACCGCAGGTTCCTGATAAGAAAATTTGGTTAACTGCATTCTATGAGAAGAAAGACAAGACAATATATCAGGGAGTATAAATGGTCAAACATCTTTGCGATGATAAGAAACAGCCGCAAAGATCCTGTAATATGTACCGACGATTTTAAAGGCAAACTTGTGGTGATAACTGGTGCCACATCTGGCATTGGATATATTACCGCCAGGAAGTTCGCATCTGAGGGTGCAAACCTCCTGTGCATCAACAGGAATGAGGAAAAATCAGAAAAATTACGCAGGGAAATTGAGAGCGAATTTGGTGTTAAATGCGATTACAGAATTGCTGATTTAAGTCGAATGGCCGATATTTTTCGGGTTTCTGATGAGCTGCTGGCCTTCGGTTCGCCCATTGACCTGATTATTCACAATGCCGGAGTTTACCTGACCAAACGGGAGCTGACACCCGATGGTTTTGATAAGGTTTTTGTTGTTCACTACCTCTCATCATTCATAATGAACTACCAGTTGCTGGATAAGCTGAAAGCACAGGAGAAGGCACGCATTATCATGGTCGGATCGGAGGGGCACCGCTTTGCTGCCTGGGGATTGAGACTTGATGATTTGAACTGGGAGAAGCGACGGTATTCAGGATTAAAAAGCTATGGCTCTGCCAAAACGGCTCAACTTCTTTCTATGATTGTTTTTGTTGATAAGCTGAAAGGCTCTGGAGTAACAATAAACACCATGCACCCGGGGGCAGTAAAAACCGAAACCGGCCAGGAGAACGGACCTCTCTACCGCTGGTTTAAGCGAAACCTTTTCGACAAAACCCTTAAATCTGCCGAAATATCAGCAGAGGCACTTTACTACCTGGGTGTATCGAAAGAGATTGATGGTGTTACCGGAAAGTTCTTTAACTTAACCACCCCGGAGGAACCGGCACCTCCTGCTCTTGACAGGGAGGTTGCCTGCGAGCTCTGGGAGAAGACGCTTAAGATGACTGGTCTGAAAGAGGATAAGAGATAGATTTATATTTAATTTTTCGTTTTCGAAAGAGAGGTTATGACTGGGAATAGTTATGATACAATAGTTGTCGGAGGAGGGATCGCCGGATTAACAGCAACTGTTTACCTTGCACGTGAGGGTCAAAAAGTGCTTTTGATAGAGAAGAACAGGGAGCTTGGTGGACTGGTAAACTCCTTTTCACGCAACGGGTTTCATTTTGACGCCGGGGTAAGGGCCCTGGAAGATGCCGGGATAATAGCACCTATGCTGAAGGATCTGAATATTG
>PXAP01000160.1 GCA_003567115.1 Bacteroidota bacterium | reverse complement strand
TTTATTCACAAAAATGATCCTGTTATTACTTCTCGTTTTATTAAATGATTATGGGTTCTCGACCACTTCCTTTATGGAATAGGGAATATCTTTTGTACGCTCGTAGTATGTCTTGATCAGGATATCGCCCAGCAGGCCGGATACAAATAGCTGGAGTCCTGTTATGACCAGAAATGCAGTGAGCAGGGGTTCCATGGTGTTGGAAAGATTCTGGCCCATGAAAAAGAGATGAATAGTACGCAGGCCGAACAGAAATCCAAAAAAAAGAAACACAAGCCCTACCCCGCCCAGCAGGTGCAGGGGGCGCACGGCATAGCGATGCCAGAACAGCACCGAAAGCATGTCAATAAAGCCCTTGATGGTGCGTCTCCAATTGTACTTGGTATAGCCGGATTTGCGGGGGCGATGGTTGACTTCCAGCTCGCCCACGCTGAATCCCTTGACCTGCAGCAGGGCCGGAATGAATCTGTGCATCTCCCCGTACAGGGAGATGTTTTCAAAACACTCTCTTTTGTAAACTTTCAGAGCGCAGCCGCTGTCGTGGATATTGTCCTTGATGATTATGGAGCGCAGTAAATTGGCCCCGTTGGAAACGATTCTTTTCATGTATCCGTCCTGGCGGGACTTTCTCCAACCGGATACAGCGTCATAGCCATTTTCTTCCAAGTGATGGATCAGGCGGGGGATGTCCTTGGGATCGTTTTGCAGGTCTCCGTCCATGGTCACGATGTACCTGTTGCCTGCAGCCTTGATCCCTGCATCCAGAGCGGCAGTCTGGCCGAAGTTCCGTCGCAGGAGGATATATTTTACCGGAGAAAGACTGCGGGTGATCTCCCCGGTCCTGTCAGTTGATCCGTCATCCACAATGATGATTTCAAATGGATATCCCAGATCGATACAGACATGCACAACCTCTTCATGAAGCCGGGAGACATTGTCCTGCTCATTGTATACGGCAACCACGATGGAAAGGGATGTTTCAGATTCTTGATTCAAGCCTGGTCCTCGATTTCTGTTGAGTAATACCCGTCAGTACATGTTTCTAATCAATTTTTTGATGATAGCTTCCAAGAATCGGGTAGATGAGCTGGCGTTAGGTTGCCAGATAAGAAATTTAGCTCTGTAAGCTTTATATCCTCAAAATATTCTTGATTGAGCAGTGTTCTGTTTCTTATGGAATGGTCAGGCATTGCTTTCCAGCCGGGTTTATTTTAAAGGTATAAAAAATGCAAGTAATTATGCCTGACAAAAGACAATATTTATGTTTCTTGTCAGCATTCGCAACCGACTCGTTGTATTTCATTTTCTAAATTTATTTGCAAGAGTTGTGCTCAGATTATGCCCTTCAGGTCTACGCCACCTTTTCAAAGAAAAAAGACATGGGTATTACCGAATATAAAACCCATGTTTCTCTACGTATTACTGAGCCTGTATACGTTTGCTGGACTTGCTTCCTTTGTCCTCCTGCACGAATATCCCATACCTGTTGTTCATGACGAATTTGCCTATCTTCTGACTGCGGATACTTTTCTTCAGGGCCGATTAACCAACCCTCCGCCTCCACTTGATGATTTCTTTGCTACATTTCATGTTGTTACCTCTCCATTTTATAATGGCAAATATCCTCCGGGTCAGGGACTGCAACTGGCCCTGGGGCATATTCTGGGCCATCCCCTGCACGGTGTGTGGATCACAGCCATTATCTGGACCTGCACCCTCTACTGGCTGTTCAAAAGCATGGTGCCCAAAACCACAGCTTTTTGGGGTGTGGTTCTGTTCTCTCCTTTTTTTACTTTTTTATCTTACCATGGGTACAGCTACTGGGGAGGGACCATGTTTGCCCTGGGAGGAACTTTGGCTTTGGGAGGAGTGCTCTATTGCTGGGACAGGGTAAGCGTTTATCCGGCTATTCTCTGTGGCCTTGGACTGGGGATAATGCAGATGACCAGGCCTTTGGAGGGTTTGATTTTTTGCATAATACCTCTTTTGGCTTTATCCGCAAAACACATCAGGAAAGGTATACCAGGCATACGTGTCTGGGCTGTGAAATTTTGCATTCCAATGGCCTTTCCATTAGTTATAGGTCTTGGATTTCACCTTCTCTATAATTGGGCCAATACCGGACATCCCCTTCAACTTCCTTACATGTTTTATAGCTCTGCCGATGTCATGCGCTTCGGAGCGCCGGATGATATGTTTGCAGGCAGCTTGCCGTTTTTTCACCGCCTTATACATGCCTGGGAGGGAATTGCTCCATTTCCATGGTCTTTTGTCGTTATTATGGGTCTTTTTTCCTTTCTAGTATCGCGCAACAGGACAGGTTCTTTTTGGATGCTCCCGGCTATGATGGGAGCTGTTTTCATTGTTGTCTGGGCCTCTCAGTCTTTCTCAAGAACAGTCTGGCCTCATTATGTTGCTACATGGTTTGCTTTAATCGGTTTGCTGGCCATGCTAGGATGGCAAATTTTGAAAGAAGCCCCATCCAAGGTCATGAAAAGCATATCTGTTGTTTTTGGAGTAATTTTATTGGCAGTATTCTGCTTTCATTTTTATAAAGCTTATAATAATGCTGAAGTTATCAATGCAAAGACATATACAGGTCCTCACTGGAATTACTCCCTTTTTGGTGAGCATCGACAACATATCAAAAATCAACTTTTGGAATTACATGAGAAAACCGGCCTGAATCAGGTTGTTTTTGTCAGTTATGCTCCTGATCATAATTATCACGATGAATGGATCTACAACCGTGCAGACATTTTTAATTCTCCTGTGATCTGGGCGCGTGATCTTGGATATGAAAAGAATCAGGAACTTCTGGCATTATTGCCTCCACATCAGGCCTGGTCCATTTATGTAGAATCGGATCAAGATCCTCCTGTTATTAATCCAGTGACAGCGGTTGAGACAAACATGGATCGATTTGATTCAGAAGATGATATCAAAATTAACAAGCAATAACAACAGGTTATCATTGTAAATGAAGCTCATCATCCAGATCCCCTGCTTTAATGAGGCTGACTCCCTGCCCTTGACCCTGGCTGATCTGCCCAGGCAGGTAGAGGGATTTGGTTCGGTTGAATGGCTGGTCATCGATGACGGCAGTACTGATGGTACCGCCCGGGTGGCCAGGGAGCATGGCGTGGATCACGTGGTCAGCCAC
>PXAP01000163.1 GCA_003567115.1 Bacteroidota bacterium | reverse complement strand
GTCCAGAACGTTGCTGAGAGGTCACAAGGCACATGATCATACACTTCAAAATCGAATTTTTGTTAACAACAACCCCCTCTCTCTTAACATTCCTTGAAATTCTGCCCGCAACAAAAGGATTGTCCATCTCATCAATAAACCTGCGGACCCGCTCAATATCATTACTTGAAATAACCCAATTGATTTCCATCTTCTGAAAATTAAGCACCAGGTTTCTACCCGGTCTTCACCCCTGAAACCGTTACCCCTCTTTGCAATTTTTTGTAAACTTGTAAATTTTTCATATATTTATTTTGTTGTAATTATTGCAATTATTTTTTTCGCAGGCGCTTAGTAGTTCAACTACGGCGCCTGTTTTTTAGTACGAAGCGTGATGCAGCTCTTTCTATTACAGGCATAAAAAGACTCGAACCAGCCAGGATTATTCCCCGTCATCATCCTCTTCAATCTCATACATGCTGGTATTCTGCAGTTCTTCAAGCTTTTTCCGGGCTTCTTCGTCACCTTTATCAGCTCTACGTTTCAGCCGGGCAGCCCTTATCCAGTCAGCATTTGCAGCATCAGAGTTAGGATTAAATCCGATAATTTCACCCTTCTCATTATAAATAAAGGTTTCAACTTTTTTTAGTTTCATATTAATGATCAGTTAACCGAACTTTTTATCATCCCTCTTGCAGTACCATTCAGGGTTGCTATCATCAACGCAACATCAGCCCAGTTTAACAAGTCCTTTTTCCGATTTCTCAAAAAGTTCCTCACCGGGAAAGCCATACGCAATTGGTATAACCATATCTGTCCGATTACAAACCGGGCAGACAGGAGGTTGGTCAGGTTTTGATTTCATTTCACCCTTAGTTTTGATCTATCATACTGCAAACATGATGTAATTTACTAAAAATTTCAGTGAAAGCGTACCTGATAAAAAGTAATTTGATGTCACGTTCTTTTCATTGGCTGCCATTTTCTGTATGTAATGGAGCGCCAAAACCATTCAAAGGGACCGAAGTTATAATGTTTCAGCCAGTAGTGGCTCCAGATAACCTGGATAATGTAAATGGCTATTGCCACCAAATTCCCGGGCAGCTATTAATACCAAAAAATTATCCTTCTTAAGTACTATCCATATCCGGACAACTGGTTGGTTGGTTAAATTTACAAAGAATAATCTTAACCGTGGTTTTGGTAATGGAGATTATTGTGGATTAAACAAAAGCATAAAATTTTTGTATTATATCCAGGCATTTGCTTTGATATGAAAAATCGATCGAAGCTCAAAATATTGTCATGGTAAGATACATAAGACAATTTACTTAATAAAAACATTTTCTAATGAAGACACTTATTTGCTTATTGTTTCTGGCGTTTTTGCATCCGGCCGCAGGTAATTCCTTTACCGGTGAAAGTAATCCGCCGGATAACAATGATAAACTTGTGGTACTGTGGACTAGCGATGATCCCTACGTTGCAGAAAGGGTGGCCTTCATGTACACCCATGCGGCAAAAACAGCCGGATGGTTCAGTGAGGTAACACTTATTATTTGGGGGCCTTCTGCCAAACTGGCTGCTGAGAATATAAAGGTTCAGGAGAAGCTGAAAGCAATGAAGGAAGACGGTGTGATAATTGAGGCCTGCATAGTTTGTGCCAATGAATACGGGGTAACCGATGCACTGAAAAACATGGATTTCGATGTGAAGGGTATGGGCAGGCCTTTAACAGATTATCTTAAAAGCGGGGCTAAGGTGCTGACTTTCTAAGCGTGAAACTTTCCTGTTTTAAGAAAACTGATCCGGCAGACTCCCTTTATAACCCCTGTTGTCCCTTATCCTGCTGTTTTGTAATACCCCGTTTTTGAATTCAAGTACGAGGTACTCTTCATGGTTATGTGGTTCATCCCTGAAATTGCATTTTATTTCTTTGCCTGTTGGGATATTAATTTCTCCACTATACCATCCGGCAAATATGTCAAGGTCAGAACATGACGGAAAATCAAAAAAGACCCCACGCTCCTCCAGGTGATTAAGGTACAGTTTATCATCCCGGATCTCCCAGTATCCCCGGTACCCCCTCCAGCAGTCAGTGCAAAGCAGTATATCAATTTTTTTTTCTACTATCCTGTCCATGTAAGGATCAAGGGGGGTGTCATTTACTCCATACTCCTCATTCTTATAGACCACTATTTCTTTAATTTGCTTTGTCATAATTATCCCGGTTTAGATGCAATTATAACAATTTTTATGGATTGCTTTTTTTGATCTTAAAGGGTATTTTCCTGTCAGGATAGGTTATTGACCTCCACACCCATTCTGCCGGACCATAGGCATAATGCCTGAACCAGAGATGAGAAAAAATCATTTGTACTGTAAATATTGCCATTCCAACCAGTATGCTGAAAAAAGGCGCTGAATAATTATACATGGCAAGGCCGAACCCGTAAAAAAACGGCACGCCGATAAGAGACTGTGTTAAATATGTTGTAAGACCCATCCTGCCGTATGGTATCAGATAATCCATTTTCCGTTTTATCAGTGGAAACTGATATATTATTACAAAAAAGGTTATCAGTGCAAAGGTCATGCATACGCTCATATATTTCCTGAGAAGGTTGTACAATATTTCATAACTATCAGCAGAGTTAAGTGAAAAGAGTGAAAGTTTATTGCTGAGAACCCCTAATGCAACATATAATGCCGAGCTTATGAAAAAAATCCTGACCATAAAAAACCTGTTTATTTTAAAATCCCCGGTTATGAACCTTCTTCCAATTAACAGTCCGATTACAAAAAAGCCTGTTATAAATAAAAGCCTTCCGGTATTAATGTAGGCTATCCAAACTTCTTTGATCCCCGTCCACATGTTGAGCATTAAAAGTTCATGGAATGCGCCTTCCCTTGATACTGAAATTATTTCTTCCCATACCGGGTCATTACCGTTTAAATATTGGGCGGTTTGACCAAGTTCACTTTGCAATAACATGTAGATGTCCGGGATCTGAATTAACAGTATTACTGATATTATCGTGAGGATCTTATTTTTCAGATAATTTAACGGCAATAACAGTAAGCCAATAACTGCATATTTCATAAGAATGTCACCCCTGAACAGGAGTGAGTGCAGATAACCTATAATAAGCAATGCAATTAACCTTCTTATAAAAAAAACTGAAAATTTTTCACT
>PXAP01000229.1 GCA_003567115.1 Bacteroidota bacterium | reverse complement strand
TACCGGGTTATAGAAGTATTGAAAGAGTTGGGTGTGCCCCACCAGATATACTACCACCAGGGCGGCCATGGCGGCAATCCTCCTGAGGATATGATGGTCAAGTGGTTTACACGTTACCTTTTCGATGTGGATAATGGTGTTGAAGACGACCCGGTAGCGTGGATAGTACGTGAAGGTGATGACCGCCTCGAACCTACGCCATACGAAGACTATCCGCATCCCGGTGCCGCTGTTGTTGAATTCTTCCTTAAACCCGGCGCACCCGAAACAGGGTCACTCATAATGGAAAGGTCACCGGGGCAGGGGACAGAGACGCTGACTGACAATTTTTCTTTCAGCGGTTCTGCGCTGGCACAGGCCGAATGGACCGAACACCGGTTGTTGTATCTGACACCCCGGCTGGAAGAGGAGGTGCACATATCGGGCGCACCATCGGTAACTATCAGGCTTTCGCTGGACAGGGCGGCGGCAAACCTGTCGGTATGGCTGGTCTCATTGCCTTGGAATGAGGGCAGGAATGCACGTATTACCGATAACATCATCACCCGCGGCTGGGCCGACCCACAGAACCGTAACTGTATTATTGAAAGCGAACCCCTCAAGCCAGGTAAATTTTATGATATTACTTTTAACCTTGAGCCAGACGACCAGATTATAAGGGCGGGACAGCAGATAGGGCTGATGATATTTTCAAGCGACAAGGACTTCACGCTCTGGCCCGATCCCGGTGCGGAAATAACCGTCGACCTCGACGGTACAACTCTACGGCTTCCCGTAGTAGGAGGGAGAGAGGCAGTCAGATTTTAGGATGTTAATCTGATTTTCAGAAAGTAAACCTATTACGGCTGTTTCGAATGCAGATCCAGGGACTCAGGTACATACCTACCATCCGTACCGGTTGTAATCCCAGTCCTTTACTATGGTCTCCTGTTTGGTCAGAATGATCTTGTTTTCATCAAGGTCGTTCTCCAATATAACACCTGGTCCAACCAGACTTTTTGCTCCTGTTTTTACCCCGGGAAGCAACATGGCATTTATGCCAGTCCGTGCATAATCACCTATGTAACAGGCATTAGCCAAATACTGAGGAGTTACATACTCCCTTTTGCCTTTTACTTTATGCCAAGCCAATCCATCATCAAAACGCAGGGAACCACATACCGTTCCCGCCCCCAGATCTGTATTTTCTCCTACAATTCCGGCAATTTCCATATAGTGATATAAATATACCCCTTTAAATACCATACCTGAGAGTTCAGCCCCGTGAAGAACTTTACTGCAATCACCCACAGTACTGTTGCGTTCAATAAAGCAGAAATAACTTATCTCGCAATTATTTCCTATCACATTGTTGCCCTTCAGTATCGCCCCGTGCTTGATCTCGCTATTATCTCCCACCCAGATATTGCCCTCAATAATTACATTTTTGCCTATACCGGAGTTTTTTCCTAACCTGACATTTCCTGAAATATATGCAGTGGGATCGATGGAAGCTCCTTCTTCCAATACATTATCTTCAATGGAATCGCAGATTTGACTGTTTGTGTATGTGTTGGCATCCAGAATATGCCAGGGTTTGTCTATGTCAAATGCAGGCGACTTCGCAATAATTCCTTCTATGCTGTTTCTGTCGTTCTGATAATCAACAAGTGCAGCTTCCAGAAAGCATTCATCAGGCACCATCATGCCCACCTCTACATTTCGAAACAGATTTGAGACAGTGGAAAGGTATTGCTTAAATCCTGCGGGCAATTTAAACCCTAAAAAATGATGTGTAGTATCTTCACGCGAATGTCCTGTAATGTCTGATATCATTCCATTATCAACAGAGCAACCGATATAGTTTCTTGAAGTCTCTCTGTGCGGGTTAATCAGTGCAGCAGTCTGATCGCATGCAACCAGACGGGAAAGATCATCCTCATGCATCATACAGTCCCCGTAAAGCACCGTAAGCCATTTTTCGTCCACGCCTTCCCAGGCCTTATCAAGCGTCTCTGCGGTACCACTTGTTTTCATGACACGTATGAGTTCGACAAAGGGTTGGTGCCTGAAATAATTTGCATATTGCTGATAGTGCTCTCCTGCAGCAATACGAATCCGGTCAACACCAACAGATCTCAGTTGATCAACCAGAAAAGAGATTATCGGTTTATTTGAAACAGGAATAAGGGGTTTGGGCCTGATGGTCGCATAAGGCCATATTTTACTTCCTTCTCCGGCTGCCAGAATGATTGCTGTTGCCATAATGTTTTTATTGAATAATTGAGTCTATTCCAAAAAGTCAAAAATGATGATTTTTTATAAAAATTCAAAAATTAAACACATTGATAAACAGTGGCTTGAAAGTTTGATTTTAAAAATTTTTACCCCAAAAAATACTTTATAGAGTGGACTCATAATTAAAAAGCAGGCTTCTGTTTGACCCAAAAAGCAATTGCCTTCAGTCGACTGTAAAGTACAAATAAAAGATCAATGAGCCAAACCTGCCTGGTTTGCCCGGAAACAAGCTGCCTTTTCCGGTTCAGCGTTACTTTCTAAAAGTATTGAAAGAGAGACAGCCAGTAGTTGCAACGGTTTGTATAGAATATGGATTAACGGGAGTTTGAAATAATTTTGTAATGAAACTATTTTTTTGTTTTTTTCCATATTTTATACCCGACCGGAAGTATGGGGAAATTTTTTAAAATATTAAACCACAGGGATTTTGTGTTATCTTTTTCCATTGTTGCCGGGTTGAGCCTGGGTGAGCATACGGCCTTTCTGTCTGAAATATCCCTTTATTTGTTAATGCTTGCAATGGTGGCGTCTACCGTGAATTTTTCCTTCAGGTCCTGGAAAGAACCTTCAAGCGTAATAAAAACCCTTGCCGGATCATTTTTGTTGAATTATTTATTGTACGGTCTGGTAACAGTAATACTGGCATGGATACTTTTCCAAAGTACAGAACATGATCCCTTATGGGTGGGATTCATAATAATAGTCGCCGCTCCTCCCGGACCCGCCGTCATTCCCTTTTCAATAATGCTTAAAGGTGATGCAGATTATGCGACAACCGGATTGTTTGGACTCTACCTCCTTGCCATGGTTCTGACACCGTTTATCTTATTTATTTTTCTTGGCACTTCTTTGGTTTCACCTTTAACAATCCTGGGCATAATGGTCCGGTTGATTATTATTCCGCTAATAGTAAGCCG
>PXAP01000094.1 GCA_003567115.1 Bacteroidota bacterium | reverse complement strand
GTCCCATGGGGATAACGCTTATCGGCGGACTGTTGTTTTCGACTTTGGTTACGCTTGTTCTTGTTCCCGTTGTTTACGGTATATTTTCCCGTAGGGGAGAGAGAGATAAGTTGCAGAAGATCAGGAATAAGTTTACATTCATGAATGGTAAATAATTATTAAGAAGTATATTATGAAGGCAGTGATGATAATATTCAATCAGGCCAATACCGAAAGGGTTGAGTTTATATTTGACCGCTTAAAGATAAACGGTTATACCTGGTGGAGCGAGGTCAGGGGCAGGGGATCGGAAACAGGCGATCCCCGGATGGGCACGCATACCTGGCCGGAGATGAATTCTGCAGCAATGACCGTAATAGAAGATGATAAGGTGGATGATCTTCTGGACTGTGTAAAAAAACTGGATGAGATAAACAAAGAGGTGGGGGTTAGGGCCTTTGTCTGGAATATTGAAAAAAGTTACTGACCGGAACCATAATTTTATATATCCGTTTACTTATATTGCATTGTTTTCTCATTTTATTGATATATCCCGCTTATTATTGAAATAATGCAACACAGATGATATCTGTTTTAGGGATTTGTTACACAACTGTTGAATTAATCAACAACTATTACTTCCTGTACCCTTTTCTTTATTTTTTTCAAAGATCTCCTTATCATTCCGTTTATAGGAGATCTGGTTGATTTTGGCGTATGTGAAAATGAATATGTTTTTGTTGTGGTACGAATATGGTACTTTCCGGATAAATATAGTACCATATTCTATTGCTTAAACAGATTCATTCAAATGATATGCTGAAATCTTCAATTATTAATTCTTTTCTTGCAGCTATTGCATTTATGCTGTATTGCCCTGAGTCTCCCGGCCGGGATACATTACATCTCAGCCTTGACAATGCCAGGGATTATGCTCTTGAACATAACATAAACCTCATAAATGCCGGACTGGCAATTGATGAGGCAGACCTGAGCCTCAGGGAAACAATTGCCGGCGGACTTCCACAGATAAGTGCCGAAGCAGATTATTCATATTACTTTGAATCTACTGCTACCATTGGCATGGGCCCCCAGGAGATGGAAATAACTTTTGACCCTACCAGTAATCTGGTTCTTTCGGCCGGACAAATGATTTTCAGCGGAAGCTATTTTGTGGGTGTGCAGATGGCAAGGCTATACCAGGAGGTCAGTGAAGCCAGCCATCAGAGAACCGAAATAGAGGTCCTCTCCCAGGTAATTCAGGCGTACTATCTGGTACTGGTTTCCCTGGAGTCAAAAAAAATAATAGCTTCAAATCTGAAAAATATGGAAGAGGTCCTGGAAAAGACAAGGGCTATGGTGGAGGCTGGTGTAGTCGAGGAACTCGATTACGACCAGTTATCGGTCCAGGCCTTTATGCTCGAGGATGCCCTTGCCGATGCCGAAAGGCAGGTGGAACTGGCCGTTAATATGCTGCGCATTCAGATGGGAGTTGATGTTGACCGGGAGATTGAGCTGACCGATAACCTCGGGGAAATTCTTGAAATGGCCGACTTTGAGGGTAGCCTGATAAGTCCTTTCAGGCTTGAAGATAATGTCGATTACCAGATGATGCAGTTGCAGGCCAATATAGCCGAAAAGCAGGTCGATATGGAAAGGGCCGCCTATCTTCCTTCTGCCACAGGCTTTTACACTTTTACCGAGAAGCTTATTAAACCCGAGTTTGACATTACCCCCAACCATGTGCTGGGCGTTAATGTCAGCATTCCGATTTTTTCCAGCGGGGAGAGGCGTTCCAGGGTGAGCCAGGCCCGTGTAAACCTCAAGTCGGTGGAGAATGAAAAGAAACTGCTTACCGATCAGCTGAAGATTGAGGAAAGACAGCTGAGATTTAACCTTATAAATGCAATCAGGAGGTACGAAAGCCATCAGGCCAATGTGCGTGTAGCTAAACGGGTATACGAGGATACCTATACCAGGTATGAGCAGGGACTGGCCTCCAGTATTAACGTTACTACGACTCACAATACTTACCTGGAGGCAGAGAACAGTTATATTTCATCGGTATTGCATCTTCTTGAGGCACATATTGAGTTGGATAAGCTCCTGCATGATATATGAGGCCGGGTGACCCGGAATATGAAGAGGTTAATTATTTCCCGATTGAAAAATGGTAAATCAACGATAAATAAATTGAAAATCACAGATAAAATGAAGATTAATGTTATTTCAGACACTTTAATGGCTATCCTGGTACCGGCTGCTGCACTGGTCGGTTGCGGTACCCCTTCGGGTGAGGCAGCTGACGACCATATCAGCCCTGAAAACGGTGAGGGTAACGAAGCAGTTAAGATAATGGAACTGGAATACCGGGAGATTGGCAGAAGCATAACCTATCCCGCAAATCTGCAGGCATATCCGGAAGTGCATCTTTCTCCCGCCACGCCTGACCGCATTGAAAAGATATATGTGGAGGCAGGAGATGAGGTTGCCGAAGGAGAGTTGCTGGTGGAAATGGATAAAACACAGCTGCAACAGGCTCTGATAGAATTGGATAACCTGGAAAAGGAATACAACAGAATGGATACTCTCAGAAAAGTGGAGAGCATAACTCAGCAGCAGTACGACCAGGTGAGGTCCAGCTATGAGGTGATGCGTTCAAATGTTGAATATCTGAGAAATAATATCCGTTTGCAGGCACCCTTTGCCGGGAAAATTTCCGCCAGGTACTTTGAAGAAGGGGAGATGTATGCTGCATCTCCCGTGACCCCGGAGGGTCAGCCTGCCATACTTTCAATACTGCAGACCGATCCGCTGGAAGCACTGGTGGGAGTTTCGGAACAGTTCCTTCCCTATATCCGGACCGGCATGCCGGTGACTGTTACCACGGATGTATATCCTCAGGAAGAATTTATTGCCCGGATAATGAAGATATATCCCTCTGTTGATCCTGCCTTTCGGTCCTTTACCATCAAACTGGAAATTCCCAATCCAAAAGGGATTTTGTATCCCGGAATGCTTACCCGAAGCACAATTGAATATGAAAGGGTGGAAGCTTTGGTGGCTCCGCCTATAGCGGTTCTCCGACAGGAGGGGACAAATGAAAGGTTTATATTCATTGAAAAGGAAGGCTCAGCCCGGAGAGTAGTTGTTGAAACTGGTGAACGTTACGACGATATGATCGAGATCATATCCGAAGAGATTGAGGAGGGGGACCATCTGATCATTGCCGGTCAGGCCCGGCTGACAGACGGCGATGAGGTTGATGTAATACAATGATCCTGTGGCAGTAATCCGGTGTGGTTTAAGCCATTTAAACAGGAACATAAGATTGGCAGGATCAAAGTCAAGTTTCAGGAAACCAGGGTTGGCAAACATGAATATTTAACCAAAGGCCAGTATATACAGGAAAAGAATTTCCGATAAATCAATTATTACCATGAGCATTTATAAAAACGCCGTTCATAAACCCATCACCACGCTGATGATATTTACAGGTATTGTTGTGATGGGGATATATTCCATTATTTATATACCGATAGACCTTTACCCCGAAATCGATCCTCCGTTTGTATCTGTTATTACATCATATCCGGGAGCCGATGCCGGCGAAATAGAGATTAATGTCACCAGACCGCTGGAGGATGCATTTATCATTATCGACAACCTGGTGGAGATATCTTCTGAATCAAGCGATGGCGTCTCGGTCATCAGCCTTGAGTTTGAGTGGGATGCCGACCTTAATGAGGCAACCAATGATGTCAGGGATGCCATTGATTTCACCTATGATGCATTGCCTGAAGCTGCGGAGCGGCCCAATATTTTCAAGTTCGATATAGCCATGATGCCCGTGGTTATTTATGCCATAACAGCTGATGAGAGTTATCAGGGACTGGGGCCGATTCTCGATGAAGAGCTTATCAGTCCCCTCAGCAGAATTGACGGGGTGGGATCGATTAACCTGCTCGGAGAGCCTGAGCGGAGGATATATGTGGAAACCGATCCTGTTCAGATGGATGCTTATGATATAACCAACGAGCAGATAGGTGACCTGATAGCTGCCGAGAATATAAATCTGCCCTCGGGAAACATTAAAATGGGCATGATGGACTACCCCTTGCGTATTGAAGGAGAATTCAGGGAAAGCTATGAGCTGAAGGACCTGGTTTTGGGGCATTTTGAAGGTCGCACGGTCTTTCTTGGCGATGTTGCCCGGATAAGGGACACGCTCAGGGACCTTACCCTGGAGGAACGCATAGATGGTGAACAGGGTGTGCGTATGATGATAACGAGGCAGGCAGGAGCCAATACTGTCCGCATTGCCGGCGAAGTAAGCGAGGCAATTACAGAACTGGAGGAGAATCTGCCTCCTGACGTAGAAATACGGGAAATCATAGACACTTCGGTTTTTATCAGCGATGCCGTAAACAATCTCACCCGGACGCTGTTCTGGGCACTTTTATTTGTAGTCCTGGTGGTACTCTTTTTCGTGGGTAAGCTGACGGCCACTTTTATTGTTGCGGTTACCATTCCCATTGCTCTTATTGTTTCATTTATTTACCTTTTCACCACTGACGGATCAATAAATATCATTTCACTGGCATCGCTTTCCATAGCCCTCGGGATGGTGGTTGATGATGCCATCGTTGTGCTGGAGAATATCACCAGGTATATTGATCGTGGGGCCGGGCCAAGAGAAGCAGCTATTTATGCAACAAATGAGGTATGGCTTGCCGTTCTGGTCACCACCATGGTGATAGTTGCCGTATTCTTCCCCTTGACCCTGCTTGGAGGAATGACAGGTGTGCTGTTCACACAGCTCGGGTGGATCGTTTCCATTACTGTGGTCACGTCCACCCTGGCGGCGATATCTCTCACTCCAATGCTTTCATCGCAGCTTCTCAAACTGAAGAAAAAAGAGAGGGAACCCCGGCGGTTCTCCCATGAAAGAATAGCAGCCCCGCTTTTGAACCGCCTGGAAAGGTTTTACGAAAAAACCATTCACCTGGTTCTGGGAAATAAACGTAAGGTTATATTTGTCAGCCTGGCAATCTTTATAAGCTCCTTTTTGCTGCTCAGGTTTATAGGTACTGAATTTCTTCCTGAAGCAGATGAAAGCCGGCTGGATGCAACCCTTGAACTTGCCACCGGAACGAGGGTGGAGGAGACCGTAAAGGTAGGAAGGCAGATGGAAGGGATCATTGCGGAGCGTTATCCTGAAGTGGAAATTCTTTCCGTCTCCTCGGGTGCTGCGGGTGCAGCCGGAATGGCAGCGATTTTCGGAGAAACCGAACCCAATATGATAGATATTACCATGCGGCTCGTACCTGTTGATCAGCGGGAGCGAAGTGTATGGGAAATTGCCGCAGATCTCCGGAGGCAAATAGAGAGGATACCCGAAGTAGTTGAATATTCTGTTTCAGCAGCCGGCATGGGTGCACAGATGGGTGACCCTTCGGTTGACCTGGAAATCTTTGGTTATGATTTCGAAGATACCCGGCAGGTTGCGGAAGATATAGCCACACGGCTTGAAGAAGTTGACGGAGCCGAAGAGATAGAGATAAGCCGCAAGGATGAAAGGCCCGGGTTGCAGATAGTGCTTGACAGAAGCAAGCTGGCAGTGAACGGTCTTAATACTGTTATGGTTGCCACTGCCATCCGTAACCGGGTTGATGGGATTACAGCCTCGCTTTTCAGGGAAGCTGGAGAGGAATACGACATTGTTGTCAGGTTGGGAGAGTATCACCGCAGCTCTGTTTCCGATCTGGAGGCCATTACCATATCTACTCCAGTGAACGGAAGGGTCAGCCTGAATGAGGTGGGAGAGGTAAGCGAATACTGGAGTCCGCCCGGTATAGAGAGGATGGGAAGAGAAAGGGTGGTCATGGTGTCGGCAGTTCCCACTGAAATATCCCAGGGTGAACTGGCCGACGAAATGATCAGTATCTCAGAAGAAATTGATGTGCCTGATGGTGTTAGTATAAGCATAGGAGGAGCCTATGAAGATCAGGTTGAAGCATTCCGGGATCTGGGGCTGTTGCTTGTGGTCAGTTTTATCCTGGTATTTCTTATTATGGCTTCTCAGTTCGAATCATTTGTGATGCCCTTTGTTATAATGTTCTCTGTTCCTTTTTCCTTCACCGGAGTTTTTCTGGCGCTTTTAATTACCAATACCACTTTGAGTGTTATTGCCGGACTGGGTGCTGTGCTACTGATAGGCATTGTTGTAAAAAACGGTATTGTTCTGGTGGATTATATAAATCTGATGCGGGACAGGGGTATACGGCTGAATGAGGCCATTGCCACATCAGGGAGAAGGCGGCTGAGACCGGTGCTGATGACAGCAGTGACCACTATCCTGGCAATGGTGCCTCTTGCATTAAGCACAGGAGAAGGTGCAGAGATATGGCGTCCTATGGGTATTACCATTATCGGTGGACTCCTTTTCTCGACGGTGGTAACCCTGATTATCATTCCCGCTGTTTACGGTATATTTGCCCGAAGGGGTGAAAGGGATAAACTGCAGAAAGTCAGGAAGACCTATACATTTTTGGATGAATGCTGATAAACTCGGGAAAAGCCAGGAAGGCTCGTACATTTTTGGATGAATGCTGATAAACTCGGGAAAAGCCAGGAAGGCTCGTACATTTTTGGATGAATGCTGATAAACTGCAATTATGGGGATCCCTTGTCAGCCGAAACTTACAAAATGTATAGTCTCAACTATGGAATCCGGCCGGAATTAAAAGTAAATATGATAATTAAACTGAAAATACCTGCAAATGAAGTCACTGATGATAATATTCAATCAGGCCAATACCGAAAGGATTGAGTTTATATATTTATGAGGTCAATGAATATGACTAATCAGAATAGTTGGTATTTAATCAGAGACCCCGGAGCTTTCCGGGGTCTCCTGATTGTTGAATCTTATGCGGTTACCTTCATTTATCCTGTTTCGGGAGTAACCGTTACCGAAGTTGCTATCCGGGAAACGGAGGCTTTACGGCCTGAGGTACCAGACTGGTCAGTCCCCCGATATCAACCGCCCGGTTTTCAGTTGCACTTTTTCTTGCCGCAATACCAATAAGGATTGACATAACCCCGTCGCGAATACCGGCCTGCTGCCCGAGCGGATCGGGCATATCGGGATCCTTGAAAAGCTTGTCATTCATTATGGGATCACCCCCCCAGTGTCCGCCGGGAGCAAACGGAACAGTGATTACCTCTGCCGGTTTGTCGTTGTAAATGCTCACCGGAGTGAAAGTAATATCAATATGGTCCTTGCGCGGATAACCCAGGGCCCTGGCCTCCAGCCTTCCTTTGGTGCCGTTAAAGGCAATCCAGTATCCGGAATAATCTGTATCTGCCGTCAGGGAATAATTGAGGTAAACCCCACTGGCATATTTGACTATGGCCGAATGTTTTTCAAAAGAATCTATCTGATGACGGAAAACGCAGTTATCCCTTATGTAACCGTCGTAATGTTCATTATCGGCATAGAGTCTTCTTAACCGTTCGTTGTCATTGATATTCCAGTAATAAGGGCATTTTGAAGTATGGGCGCAGTTCCTGCAATTTTTTCCCCGGAAGGGACCCTTGTCGCCAAAACGCTCCCGGGCAGAATATGCCTGCACCTGCACCGGTTCCGAATTAATAAACCAGTTGACCATGTCAAAATGGTGGGTTGATTTATGCACCCACAGTGTGCCTCCTCTGTTTGCTTCTCCGTGCCAGCGTGTCATATAACGCTGAAGGTGAGCATGGTTTATCTGCCACTGAAAATCGACCGATGTTACATCCCCTATCAGACCTTCCATGATCAGTTCCTTCATTCTTGCCCTGTAGGGGGGATAACGGTAGTTAAAGGTAACTATGCACTTTTTCCCGTATTTTTTTTCGGTGTCTATAATGGACTGGGCCTTCACTTCATCGATAGTGAGTGGTTTTTCAACAATAATGTCGCATCCCATCTCCATTCCCTTATTAACAACTTCATGATGAGTATCATCCCATGTGGTAACAATGAGAGTTTCGGGTCTTTCTTTTCTGATCAGCTCCTCAACATCTGTATAAACAGGGCATTCAACACCGATCATCTCCCTGCCGACCTCCAGCCTGCCGGGATTTTGATCACATACGGCTACCATTTCAACATAATCTGAATAATCACGCATGAGATTGTGACCATACATTCCTGTTCCCCGGACTCCCAGGCCCACAAGGGCCAGCCTTTTTTTACCGGCAGTCCCGGAGTGACCTGCTGTCATGCCTTTTACCGGATTGACAAGAAAAGCACCTGCTGCAGCGGCTCCTGTACTGGTAATGAATTTTCTTCTGTCCATTTTGTTAATAATTAAGTTTGAAATTCATGGTTAATTAATATCGTAATAATTATTTCAGTTCAAAAAATTGAGTAATACCAAAGCGGAACTTAAGATTTAACATGAACCGGATTTGTTAATTATGGAAATTCTAATATAGGGTAAAATTAACTTTGAACAAAACTTTTTGACGGCATTATCCTCAAAGTTCTGTACAGGTAATTGATCATACCTGTAAATTTTTAACCCAAATGTCACCGCAGGCAGCTATGAAAGGCTGCATGTGTCTTCAGAATACAGGTAAGTGCAGGTATACGGGTATTGTGGTGCTGACCCTATCGGTCCGCCATAATCAGTGCTGCCCACTGTCCTGCAGCCGGAGTGCTGATCATTACCTGCTGTTGTCCGGCTATGGTCTCGCTTTCCAGCCAGCGGGACTGCAATATGTTCATCCAGCGGAGTTTGGCATCTCCTTCAACAGCCGACAGATCAAGCATTACCTCTCCGCCGTCGGGAAAGTAAAGTGCGTATTGTTTTCCCTCTTCCGCAAGGCAGTATGCTTCGTTGGGATCGCGCATGCTGAGCAGATGACTGGAGGGTGCACAGTTGAAAATATCCATTTCATCGGTTATCATCCTCATGCTCCGGATATGTTTTTGTGCCAGCTCACTTAATCCCGCGCCGAAATACAGGGGCGAAGGACCTTCACGATGAAAGCGTGAAGAAGCCAGTCCCCCGAAAATATTCCTCCAGAACCTTCTTGTACCTTCTTCCACGCTTGTGGTCCAGCTGGCTATCTCTCCACCGTAAATTTTAACATTGTTCAGTGGTTTTGGATGTCTGCTGATCTGGTTACGTATGGCCATAATCTGGTCGTAATGCCTCTGATCGTTGTTGGCGGTATTTTGGGAAATCTCAAAAAAGTCATAGTGAACCGTGTCATGTAAAAGATTTACCTGCTCGCCGGAGTTAAAATTACTGTTACGGCGCATATCGGCCAGAAAGACCTCTTTTCCGTATTCTTCTGCCCTGTTGCGGATATAACGTGCCCAGTATTCACCCCATTCGGCAGGTTCACCTATCTCATTGTTCATACAGTAAAGAACATTAGGGAAGTTAAGGGAGATGGAGAGTAATTTTTCTACAAATGCTTCCTGGTATATGCGGATATCGGGAATATCCTTTAATCCGGGTACGGTATGGAAGAAAATATGCTCAGTCGGCTGCGAACCTGAATAATAATCTATGTTGGTCTCCAGACCCGTTTCCTCTGCCGTGTAGTTGATATTCAATGCCGGGTTATACGGACAGCTTTCCCATCCCACATTTTCAGGCCCGTAACCAAGGGGAGCTTCGGTCATGAAATAATCCCACGGATCCCATATCTCTACCTGTACGATAATGTCGCGTTCAAGACAAAGCTCAAGCAGGTTTTCGAACCGCTGCCAGTATTCTTCATCCCACTGGTTAAGATCATACAAACCGTTGTCAAGCATTTTATGAGGCCATGGATTACCGGGATTACGGCTGCTCATGGGGTTTCTTATATAATTTCCTCCTGCCTCCCGGAGAATGTCAAGATGTTCTGCAAGGTTTACCGGATGGTTGAAGAGATTATCTTCTTTTGATCCTCCCAGAAGAAGCACCGGTTCACCTTTATACTCCCAGTAAAAAGGGTTTTTACTGTATATTGTCAATTCCTGCCTGTCCGGGATTTCATCTTCAGTTTTGCACGACAATGTAAATAGAGGTGCAGAAAAAACAACCAGCGCGATGAATTTTATAAAATTATTTCTCATTTTTATAAAGTGTAGTTAGCATAAAATTACCGATGATGCAAGCGTCATATTACCATAAATGATAACAGTGCTTTATTTTTGTGCCATTATTAATGATGTCTGAAAACCAGTTAGTTGTTCAAAGTGTTATATGAAAGCTTATAAAATTGATTATGTTTTGCTGGCAGATTATATTCAGCTTTTCAAACTCATATAACGCCCTTGCATATACATTTAATTTTGTGTATAAGGGCAAAGGGGAGTTTCAGAAGCAAAAACAAGTAAAATTTTAGTATACAGGATGTTGTTATAAATTATAAGTTAAAATAGTTAAAGGCAATATATAAAATTGCTTTCATAAATCCGGTATTAAAATCAATAAATTGATAAAATGCATGGTCAAATTGTTGTATTTTTACACCCCTGAGCATTTAACTATATTATAAGCAATATGAAACATAGGAATATACTGAATATTTTGACCGGACTGATGATCATTTCGCTGCTGTTATCATGTGATCATGCAGAAAAAAGAATGGATGCCGATGATTATGCGGCACACATCGCAGAATGGGATTCAACAAGATTACAGGGTCTCAAGGCACCCGGCGGATGGTTAAATCTTGCAGGGTTATTCTGGTTGCAGGAGGGAGAAAACAGCACAGGCTCGGGCGATCACAACGATATAGTCTTTCCGCGCGGACCGGAAAATATTGGTGTTATGACACTTACCGGGAACCGGGTTAGCTTTTTCCCTTTCGGGGAAACAAATGTAAAAGCAGATGATGAGGAGTTATCGGGCAGCGTGGAAATTTTTGGTGCAACCCGGGAAGCTGAACTGCTTACGGTCGATTCTCTGGGGTTTTTTATAATAAGAAGAGGGGAGAGGATTGGTATAAGACTGCGTGACTATATTCACCCCAGGCTCGATGCATTGAATGAAATTGAAAGGTTTCCGCCTGATCAGGACTGGATAATAAAGGCAAGGTTTATTGAACCCGAAGATGAGATTACAGTCAGGGTACCCGATGTGCTTGGAGATATCAGTGAAGAAAATGTTCCCGGCATCCTTGAATTTGAACATGACGGTGAGATATGGAGACTATATCCGACGGGAAGCAGGGACAGGCTATTTGTCATATTTGCCGACGATACCAATGCACTGGAGACATATGGTGCCGGACGCTTCCTCAGCGGGGGAGCACCCGATAACCAAGGCTATGTTTATCTGGATTTTAACAAGGCATATAATCCGCCTTGTGCTTTTTCACCCTATGCCACCTGTCCGTTACCACCAAAGGAGAACTTTCTTCCGTTCAGGGTTACGGCAGGAGAAAAAGCGGTAACTGCAGGATATTCAGAATAACCGGTCTGTTCCAAAACCCCCTAAAAAACAGCTATATATGGCAGAGCTTATTATTACTGCAGAGATGAAACTTTCTGATATTATTGAAGCGAACAAACGGGCACTGGTTTTATTTCCCAGGTTCGGCATTGAACTGGGTTTCGGAGATAAAACAGTGGAGGATATCTGCCGCAATATGGATATTGACCTGCAGTTTTTCCTGCTTATGGTCAATACATTTCTCAATCCGGATTATTTTCCCGACAAAAAACTGAAGAATGTTGATGTGGAGATGCTTATCAGCTACCTGGCTGAATCGCACAACTACTATCTTGAAGAAAGAATACCTTATCTGCAATCGCTAATTTCGCAGTTTAAACATAATGTTGATCATCCTGCGATTGTGCAGCTTGAGAAGTTTTTTGATCAGTATATTGTTGAGGTTAAAGACCATCTTGCCTATGAAGATGAAACAGCATTTCCCTATATGGCCATGATATCTTCCTACAGGAAAAAACCGGATATTCCTGTGGGACAGGTTGATTATTCTGTCGGTGTCTTTGAAGAGAGACATGACAATATAGAAGAAAAATTATCGGACCTCAAGAATTTGCTGATCAAATATTTCCCGCCTGCCGGTGACAGGTATATACGGATAAGATTACTGAATGAACTTGTAGATTTTGAAGAGGATCTGATAAACCATGCCCGGATAGAGGATAAGGTACTTATCCCGGTGGTTAAACATCTTGAGCAAAAGTTAAAGTCCATGTAACCCTTCTATGTTGACATGTTAACCTGAAGCAATAAGCCTGCGGCAGGCGAATGTTGTCAAAAGTCAGATGAAGAATAAGAATCAGCACGAAAGAGAACCGGGCGGAATGAAAACCGGAAATGAGAAAAACCATACTAATAGCAGAACAGTCTGAAGTTGTCAGGAAAGGGCTTATACAGATCATAGGAAGCTTTGATCTGTTTCAAAATATACATGAGCTTGCCTGCAATTCAAATATAAAGGCTTCAATAATCAAGCTGGAACCTGATATTCTTGTAATCAATCCAATACTGATTCAACCTGAGTTTAGCGGGTGGCTCAAAGATTACAGAAGCAAAAAAGAGATGAAAATAGCTGCTGTTGTTTACGCGCTGTTTGATGATGAGCTTAAGGATCTTTTCGATGAGATAATTCAGATAGGAGACACCCGGCTAAAAATCAGAAATAAGATTGATTCACTTATCAGCCGGCCCCGGGAAACACAACGGCAGGATCCGGGTGATATCCTTTCCCCCCGTGAAAAAGATGTGGTCAGGCTTCTTGCAAAGGGCTTGACTAACAAGGAGATTTCCGAAGAGTTGTTTATCAGTCCACATACCGTAATTACCCACAGGAAGAATATTACCCGCAAGCTCAATATAAAATCTGTCGCCGGACTTATTGTGTATGCCATAATAAACGGCATTGTGAATGTTGATGAGCTGCATGACAATAAAAATGTATAGTCCGTGCCCGATTCAAAGATCTCTTTCCCGGAAAGAATATCAGGTTTCAATCAGAGTTCAAGTGACCGCTGGTGATAGTATTCTGCCTTTTCATCATTTCCGAAACGCAGGTAGATATTTCCCAGATATTCGGCATATGCGGGCCTGGGATTGATATCCATTAACTGCTCAAAATAGTCACGCGAAATCCTGAAATGCTCGTTAATTAAATCGAAAGCATCCAGTAACTGCCGGTACTGCTTCCTGGTCCGGTTATTCTCATAGGCATCCATCTCCTCCTGATAACGGTTCTCGGCAAGCCAGAAATAATGGTGGCCCAGGTATTCAAGCGCGGTGACATTTTTGTTGTCTGCATCATACAGTTTCAGGGCTATACTTTTCAGCTTGTCTTCCCTGTCCAGGCGCCTGTTCAGTATGAACCAGCTCTCCAGAATACCGGCGTTTCCCGGAGCAAGATCTTCAAGATCATGCCACAGCTCAAGCGCCCCGTCAAGGTTGTTGCTCTCAAGGTAGGTGTCAAAAAGCCTGATGCGCATCTCATCTGCGCTCTCTCCGTCTGGATAGTTTTCGAGGTAGTTCTCCAGGCTGGTAATCTCCAGTGAGAGGTTGTCAATTTCACGGTAAGCCCTTGCCATGATAAAGAAACCGGTTTCACTTGTATAATCTTCTCTCTCTGCCTGCTCAAGGTATTCAATTGCCTTGCCGGTTTGCTCCAGCTCCCAGGCCGAAACCCCTGCCCGGTACCAGGTTTTGCCGCTTATTTCATGATCGCGGCTGTTTTTTAGCTCGATAATTTCCTCATAATAATTGAGAGCATCACGGTAATTTTCCGTTTTGAAGGCTGTTTCTGCAGGTTCCTCCAGTTCGGCAACTCTTCGTGATATACCGCATGCGGTAATAGCGATGGCAAGAACCAGTAAAACATAAATTTTATAGTGATGGAGCATTTTGATTTATTCTTTTTTTGCGGATTACAGGATTTAATTGAACGGTAGTATTAACGATAAATTTAATCAATTAATTATGAGCAAAATGATTTTTATCTGCCCCCGAAAG
>PXAP01000026.1 GCA_003567115.1 Bacteroidota bacterium | reverse complement strand
GGAGCAAGCCAGCTGGTTGATCCAAGGCCGTTTACTGTCGGCAAATTAAAGGAGACATTTGTAACCTACCCTGAAATCGGAAAGCTTTTGCCAGCTATGGGATACGGAGATCAGCAGATCAATGATCTTAAAAAGACCATCAACAATACCGATTGTGATTCAGTAATAATTGCAACCCCTATAGACCTGGGCAGGATCATAAAAATAAACAAACCCTCGGCCAAGGTTAACTATGAACTACAGGAAATAGGGAAACCTGATCTGGAGGGGCTAATCGGCGACTTCCTGGAAAAGGCCGGAATTTTCTGAAAGAAAACCAAAAAAAGCCGGATACCCGATTTGTAGTCAATATCATAAGAAAATGAATTATCCGCAGTTTGAGGGTAAAGACGTAACCGACCCAAAAGACAAGGACTGCCGGGTTAAAGCATAAACAGCGGTTATCATTTTCGTTCTTTCTTATTTTCCGGTTAACCTGTTACCGTTAAATGTATTTTAATGTTTTGTTAAGGATCGTTATTTTTGCATAAAACAACGGTATTGGAAAAAGGACTTGTAATAAAAACAACCGGCAGCTGGCATACAGTACAGGATAGCAATAATAAAACGCTTCCCTGCAAGATAAAAGGCAAACTGCGCACAAGAGGTATCCGTAGCACAAATCCCCTGGCAGTGGGTGATAACGTGATGTTTTACCGGCTTGAAAAAGAGAGCACAGGTATCATCTGCGAGATTCTTGACAGAAAAAACTATATAATACGCAAAGCATCCAAGCTTTCCAGAGAGACACACGTCCTTGCAGCCAATCTTGATCAGTCATTTCTAATGATCTCTCTGATTTTACCAAGAACAACACTGCGGTTTATTGACCGCTTTCTGGCAACAAGTGAAGCATATGAGATCCCTGCCGTTTTGATTTTCAACAAAACCGATCTTTACGATGAGAAACTTACAAGTGAAATGGAGCAGCTTATCAGGATGTACGGATCGATAGGATATGAATCGGTTAAATCATCGGCCGTAGAGAAAAGGGGAGTGGAGGAGCTTAAAACAAGGATGAAAAACAAAATTAATCTTATTGCAGGCAACTCGGGTGTGGGCAAGTCGTCTTTAATCAATGCAATGGACCCCTCCCTTGACCTTAAAACCCGTCCGGTATCCGAATCTCACAAAACCGGCAGGCATACAACAACTTTTTCAGAAATGTTTAAGCTATCCTCGGGGGGATATATTATTGATACTCCGGGAATCAAGGGTTTTGGAATCATAGATATGGATAAGGAAGAGATTTTTCATTTTTTCCCCGATATTTTCGCCCTTTCAAAGGATTGTCAGTATTATAACTGCATGCACATTAATGAGCCCAACTGCGCCGTTAAAAAAGCTGTTGAAGAGAATAAACTGAGCTTGAGCCGATATGAAAGCTACCTGAGCCTTTTTTATGATGACTCAGGTAAATACCGTACTCCCGGCTATTAAAAATTACACCCTTTACAATAGTTTCCTCCGCCTTTAATTCTCCCCTGATTCAGTTGAATAATCAAAGGGAAATATTTATCAGCAGGGTTTCCAGGCTGATATGCAATCACATTCAACCGCCAGCTTTTTATTTTACTATTTTATTTTTTATCTTTCAAAATTATTTTGTGCTGACCTATGAGAAACATATACCTGCTGCTGACTGCTATCATACTGGTGCTAATTGCTGCCAATATTCATTACTATTTAAACATCTACAGGCAGCAGGTAAATTTTCAGGAAACCATCCTTAAAAATCAAACCGAAAACTGCTGCTGGGAAGTTGAACAGCATGTTGCAAATTTCATGAATGAAATTAACTACATTCTTTTTACCGACGATATGACTGAATTTTTCCACGATCCTGAAATCCAGGAAAGCAGCATAAGAAAAATAGAGGTTTTCTTTTCAAAATACAAACAACTTATAACCAGCATTTCACTATATGACAATAACAGGAATGCTTACAATATTTTCAAAGACAAAAGCAATAACCTTATTACCGATATATTTGTTTCAAGAGAGCAAACAGGGTTACACGACAGGGAGGTGTTTGAAGGGCAATACGGGGAAGCAGTTTTTGTCCTGCCGGCTTTTAAAGGTAACTCCGTTCATTCCAATATTGTGGTCAAAATTGATACCGGGAAATATATTCAATCCGTTTTCGCTAATTATAATATTACTCAAAACCTCTGGCAATGGATTATTAATAATAACGGAGAGATTGTTTTCAGCAATTTCGGAGATAATCTTCTGATTGCTGATGCTGTCGGTTTTTTCCTGGAAAACTGGCCGGATGAGAATATGACCGGCAGCCAGATACACCGGTTGGAGACCGGCAACGGACCTGCAAGGTTTATTTCAACCTATTCTCCGGTAAAAATATTTGATCAGGATTTTCTTGTTATATTTTCTTTTAATACGAGCTTTGTTTTATCTGATATTATAAGCAGCATAATCACAATAGCAGCAGCTACCTTCATTGTACTTATACTAATAATCCTGTTTTTTCTCTGGTTTGTAAGGAATGAGCGAAAAGAAAAGCAAAGATCAAATGAATCGGAACAGTCGATTAAGAATATTTTCGAATCGCTTCCCATTGGTATTATTATAAAAGGTTATGATGGCAGGGTAAAAATGGTCAACAGTACGGCCCTTGATATATTAAAAATTAAAGATCAAGCTGGTATCCTCGGAAAAGATTTTTCAAATATGTTTTTTTTATTTAAAAACTACCCGGATGAAAAGGTAAAGCATGGCAACGAGAATACAAGTGAGTTTGTATATTATGATGCTGATGACTCAGAGGTTATAGTGTATAAAAAAGAGATCCCTGCCCGTTTTATGAAAGAAAAAGTGTTTGTTGAAGCTTTCATCGATATCAGTCCTATAGAACAGGCAAGAAAAAATGAATACCTGTTCAGAGAAGCTAAAACAGAGTTTTTGAAAAGAATAAGCCATGACATTCGTAATCCCCTCAACGGAATACTCAATTTGGCTGATACACTTGAGTCAGAAATGACGCCTGGTTCACCCGGTTCGGGAAAACCAGGTTTAATCAGGAGTTGCTGCGAGGATATATTGCTGGTAATTAATGACATAATGGATTTTTCAGGTTTTGAGGACGCTAAAATACTTGTGGAGGAAATTCCTTTTGTCCTGTCCGAAGAGATTGAGCTGGCGCTCAACCCATTAAAAAACAAAGCCCATGATAAAAATATCGAAATCATTTTATCTATTGCTGAAAATATCCCCAAAAATATCATAGGCGATCCTTTCCATATTAAACAAGTACTGATAAATCTTCTGAGTAACTCATTGAAATATACGGAAGAAGGAGAAATAAGGCTGAAAGTTGAATCCGGTGAACAAAAATCCGGGAATATTCAGCTGGATTTTACCATCGAAGATACGGGGATTGGCATATCACCTGATATTATGAATCGTATAAATAAAAATAAGAACGGAAATCAACCGGGTTTTTCAGAAAATTTCGGACTGATTAAAACAAGAAGACTAATCAGCCTTATGAAAGGGGAATTATCAATAGAATGTCCTGTTTTAGAAAAACCGAAAAAAGGCGGCCCCGGCACAAGAGTAAAATTCAGCATTCAGGTATATTCCAACGATGTTTCGGGAAAATCCCTGGAGTTTAAACATATCAAAACCTACAAGGATATCCGCACACTCATACTAGCCAACCCTGGTGAAAAAAACCAAAGGGTAAAAGAGATGTTTGTCAGAATGGGTATTTCCTGTGAAACCACCGCTTTTAATGATTCAACCATCGATCTTTTGAAAAGCCGGCAAAAGGATACTTCCCGTAATTACTCAATAATTGTTATTATTGATTCAGAAAAAAGCAATGGTTTTTCAATTGCCAGGAAACTCCATGAAAATCATTTGTATGAAAAATACCTTATAATAATTATCAGTTCGGCAAACAAACCCGGAAATTTTATCAAAAGCCGGCGTTTCGGAGCAGATCACTATCTTATAGAGCCTTATGATGCATCTGAAATTTTTGATATTATACAAAACAATTTTCTTTATACTGTAATACCTTCGGCAAAGGAAGCCGATATTAAAAAACCCAAACCCGGCCTGAAAATTCTTGTTGCGGAAGACAACCATGTTAATCAGATAGTTGCTCAGTCATTATTCAAAAGTATCGGTTATTCCATAGATATAGTTTCAAACGGAAATGAGGCTGTAGAAAAAGTCAGGGAAAAAGATTACAACATTGTTTTTATGGATATCCGGATGCCGGGAAAAAACGGACTTGATGCAACTTATGAGATCCGGAAGCTGGGTTATACCATGCCTATAGTGGCAATGACTGCCAATGCAGGAGAAACTGAGAAAACTGAAGCAATAGAAGTGGGCATGAACAGTTTTATTTCCAAACCTGTACGTATTGATCTCCTGAAAAATGTAATCATAAAAACATTATCGAAAAAAAACCGGCTAAAATGACATTGAAATACACGGAGCAATTTTTTACTTTTGTATAAAATAACTGAAATATGCTTACCGATGATATCATAAAAGCCCCCGGGAAAATCATAAAGGAGGAGGATCTGGTCAATGTTAAGCATAATATAATGCATAACACCCTGGTGCTTGAAAGCTCTCACCCCTTCCCCGGTTATCATGGAAAGAACCTCCCCGAACCGCCTATGCCAAACAACATCTACCTGGTTACCGAAACCAAATACGAGGGAGAGGATATTTTACGTACAGCCAAAAAAATAAAACATTCGTTACCCGCTAAATGTGATTTAAGCTTCGGCCATGCCTGTTTGAACAAAAAAGCTTATCATTTTATAAGAGCCCGGGGCCTTGACTGTTTCGGCTCTATCCCCCGGCTCCAGGCAGCCCTTGCCGAAGAGGGTATTAAGTTCAGGAGAATGAAGACCCTCTGTGGTAAAGCTCTGATTAAGCTCCGGAAATACTTTCCCCTAAAAAAAATCGATGAAAATATATTCCAGGATATTGACAATCCCTATTTGTATTATTTCGAAATTCCGGAAAAGCCTCCATGGGAGTTTTTCAAAAAAATCACAATCTATATCAGGAGCAATTTGGATAAATATTCATTTGATGCAGCACTGGCAATCATTTATATGGAAGATATAACAGATATGGTTAGAATATATGCCCGGGATATTGATCACGAACAACTGGAGTTTGTTCGCAGTAAATACCTTTATGAACTGTCACATCCTGATCACCTGGACTGAATCAGGAGAAAAAACCTGTAAAGCCTGTTCTTTTCAGCCGAAAATCCTTTTATATTTAGCCTTCACCTTCTGTATTCAAGCCTGTAAAGCTTATCAGACCTTCTTACATCCTGATCAACCTTAAAAGAACAGTTTTCTCCCCTGCTAACTTTGGAGGCCCTCCCGGCATCGTTCCTTATCTCCGCGGGTTTCATCTGAATGACTCCTGTCGTAGGCCCGATAATCAGAACCTCATCACCTTCGCGAATCGAACCATTTTCAATCAGAAATTCGGCAACTCCGATCCTGTTATAATAATTAATTGCTTTACCGGTATAGATCTTTTTGCGGGTGGCTTCCGAGCCGTAAACATGGCTCCGTTCACCAAGCCGTTGCCCCAGATAATATCCATCCCAGAAACCCCTGTTAAATACAGTTGCCAGCCTTTCATACCATTTATTAATTGCTGATTCAGTGTAGCTGCCATTAAAAATAGAATCCAGGGCTTCTGAATAACATTCTGTTACTGTTTTTACATATTCCGGTGAACGCGCACGCCCCTCTATTTTAAGAACCGTTGCTCCTGAATCCAGGATTTTGTTTAGAAAATGTATGGTACACAGATCCTTTGGAGATAAAATGTATTCATTGTTAATTTCAAGTTCACTCCCTTTTTCCTTTTCCCTTACAGTATATGCCCTTCTGCAAATCTGAAGACATTCACCACGGTTGGCAGAAAAGCCGGTTTCATGTAAACTAAGGTAACATTTGCCCGAAATTGCCATACAGAGTGCCCCGTGAATAAAAACCTCGAGCTGCACTTTTCTTCCGGAAGGCCCGGTTATATTTTCATTTTCAATAGCCCTGGCAATACTACTGATCTGGTCAAGGCTAAGTTCCCGTGCCAGGACCATTACATCTGCATACCGTGAATAAAACCTGACAGCCTCAATATTTCCTATATTAAGCTGAGTTGAAAGATGAATTTCCATATCCAGCTTACTTGCGTATTCAACGGCCGACACATCACTTACAATCAGTGCCTGAATATGCTGTTTTTTTGCTTCTGCGACAATATCCCTCATTGCAGGCATATCTTCATCATATAGCAGGGTATTAACCGTTAGACAGGATTTAACGGCATGTTTGCGGCATATCTCTGAAACAGTCCTCATCTCTTCAAGTGAAAAGTTGCCAGAGGACCTCGACCTCATGTTAAGACGGTCAACTCCAAAATAAACTGCGCCTGCGCCTGCCTGAAGGGCTGCCTGGAGCGACTCAAAGGATCCGGCAGGAGCCATGACCCGGATATCTTTCCTTTTCAGGGAAATACTGGTATTTTGCATCAGGAATAAAAAATATTAACAGATCACTTTGCTGGTTTTCTTAAAACAAGCCTGATAGTAGTTCCGCTACCCGGACTTGATTCGTGAACAAAAATCCTGCCGCCATGGTACTCTTCAATTATGCGCTTTGATAAAGATAACCCCAGTCCCCAGCCATTCCTCCTGGTTGAGTAACCAGGTTTGAATATGGTTTTAAATTGTCCCCTGGGAATTCCCCTGCCTGAATCGCTTATATCGAGATTAACATATTGCTCCTTTTCATTAACGGATATCCTCACCTCCCCCTCCCCGTCAATAGCATCAAGAGCATTTTTACATACATTTTCAATAACCCATTCGAAGAGCGGTATATTGACAGGAAGAATAACATTCCGGTGGCTGTTAAAATTTGTCTCAAATTTTATCTTTTTTGGTGAACGTAAACTAAGGTATTCAAGGGTATTTTCAATGACCCCAATTATATTTTCATTTTTAATTGCAGGTTTTGAACCGATTTTTGAAAATCTCTCCGTTATCTTTTCAAGATGGTTTATATCTTTTTCCAGTTCTTCAAGTAAAACATTATCATCGTATTTCTCTTTCATCAATTCAAGCCATGCCATAAGTGATGAAGTTGGTGTTCCAAGCTGATGGGCAGTTTCCCTTGACATCCCGAGCCAGACCTGGTTCTGTTCTGCTTTCCTGGAAATATTAAATGCATAATAAGCTATAAATAAATAAAGCACGATAACCAGCAGCTGAATGTAAGGATAATATACTAACCATACCAGAAGTCTGGAATCACCGTAATATATAAACTGACTTACTTCTTCGGACAACTCAATTTCAATAGGTTCATTTTTACTTTCCATTGCTGCCACCTGCCGCAAGAGATACCCCGGGTTATCAACTCTTGCAGGATTCAGATTACGGTGATGCAGTATCTCGCCGTCCTCGTCTGCAACTATAACCGGTACGGTTTCATTATACTCTATCACCTTTAGCAGAAAAGTGAAATCGGTTACTTCAGATTCCATACCGGCAATTTCGCGGGTGGCTTCTGCCCAGAGCTCCATTTTTTTTCTCTCCTCTTCAGCAAGGCGGCTAACAAGCCGGTTGGTAACCCATAAGGAGGAAAAACCAATTATTACTGCCAGAACAAACAGTCCGAACTTCCATTTTTGTTTCTTTTTATAGATGTTCATTTAATTAACCACATCTTTTTACTTAAATGATCATTGATACATAATATTTTCATGGATATTCAGATCCTGAATTATTGGAAGGATTCTCCTTTTCATCCCAGATGATCTGAAACCGCCTTTCCCGGGGTTCCCGGTTATTTTGAACAGGAGGATCCGGCCCGGTTACGGGATCAACCTTTTTATCATCTTCATCCCAAATTATACGGAAACCGCTGCCTGAAGAATCACCCGTTTCTGTTCGGGGGCCTGAAACAGCAGAGCTATCAGGAGTGAACCACCCGAATTCTTCATGAAACAACTGCCTCAACTTTTTTCTTTCACTGGTAATATTTTCCCTGATCTTATCACGGACTGCCAGGTGATCATAGGATACCTTGTAATTGCCGGATGTTCCGGAAACCAGTAAATACAAACTTGTCCTGCCAAGACCGTCATCTTCAACAATCCCGAATTCCTGGTTTTCAGGTTTGGATCTGCTTGCCTTTCCGAAGAGAACATCGGAAAGAAGAACCCTCAGGTGATAATCAAAGTAACCGTCAAAACGATGGTTCCCGGAACCGCTGATATCGAATGCAGACGAATATATATCCATCTGGGGAATAGTAACAACCCTGTCACGTATGAATATTTCATTATTTAGTGTTGAAAAACGTATATGCTGAAGCTCTTCAACATCTATGAAGCGTGCAAGCCCAAGCATAGGTTCGAACCCGATAAGTTCACCGTCCCTTATTTCAATCCTGCTGTCAGCTACTATTTTATCCTCTTTAAGCTGCAGGTCCTGGTTCCACTCGGAAATAAACCCGATATTACCTGTAATACTTCCCTTAAGATTATCTCCGTGAATAAATGTTTGTTTAAAATTATTAAATGTAAGGAACATTTTTTGGATATCCACTTTCTCGAGCTGCAGTTGCGACTGAACCACGAAATCGCCATTAATCCTTTGAACAATCACACCGTTACCGGATAATTTACCCTCCAATGCATCAAAATCAACGGCATTCAAAACTACCATTCTGGGTTTATAACTTAACTTCCCTCTGAATGCGCCAGAAGAAAACTTTCTGAAATTCAGGTCCTCAATTAAAAAATCAAGATTTAGCTCCAGATCTGACGGTAAGAGCAGAGGCCTGGATACATCCGTTCCCGGCTGACCGGCAGATGCAGTGTTAATGTAATTGTCAAGATTAAGGCTTTTGGAATAAAGGCTGCCTGTTATGCTTATGGGGTTACCAGTATCCAGCAACCATGGCAGCCCGTTAATAATTTCACCTCTGATTAAAAAATGATCACTGCCAATGTTAAAGGAAAGACCGGAAGTCCTGAGCACACTTCCGAAATTAAGTTTCCCTCCTATTTCAGTAGCAATATATTTACCTTCGGTTATTTGCAGCATACCGTTTTCAATTTCCATCATACCTTCCAGATCCATTCTCCTGATTTCTTCGATGTCCCATTTTACAGGAGTCTGAAGAGGGCCCCTGACCGAGAAAGCAGTATTGATTTTACCGGCCATTTGATCTATATTTTCCGGTTTATAAAACCGGGCTGTTTCCTCCAGAAAAAAAGATGCATCAATATCGAAATCAACAACCGGATTTGACAGATCTGATATACTGCCGTTTCCCCTGATACTGCCCTGA
This sequence comes from Bacteroidota bacterium, assembly GCA_003567115.1. Classification (GTDB taxonomy): domain Bacteria; phylum Bacteroidota; class Bacteroidia; order Bacteroidales; family PUMT01; genus PXAP01. The sequence continues at coordinate 4,570 of PXAP01000026.1, read as the reverse complement.
CCTAACACAGAAGAAAAGCTACTTATACTAATAGTTGAAGATTGTGAATTACGGAGGCTTCCATTGGAATAATAACCCGACAGGTTGATCCCGGTTAACCGAACTCCGGTATCTTCGCGTATAATCTCGCCATTTTCTGTATAAAAGGAGGCAACTACCGACGGTGAAATGCTTTTGCTTAACTCACCAGAAATGGAAGCCTCAAAATCTATTTCTCCTTTGAAATTATATAGTTCAAGGCTTTCGCGTGTATCAGCAGGTAAAAATGGGATCGCTGTGGCAATATCCAGATTATGTCCGGTCAGATTCATATTGATTCTACCAGGTGTGCCATTCTGATAATCGCCTGCGGCCTCAAATTTTATTCCTGAAAGTTCGATACTGCCTTTTTCTATAACAAACATATCATTATCAACATCCAATACCGCATTAACCGATACCTCCTGATTCCCTGCTATTTCTAATCCCTGATGTCTGAATTTACGGTTATTGAAAACAGCCCTGCCACTAAGTCCGAAAGAGGAACGGTTAAAATTACCGCTCATTTCCAGTCGCCTCAGATCCGAATCAAAATATATCTCTTTATTAACGTTGCCATATTTAAGCCGGTAATTATTAAGTCGGATATCCTGTAAATCAATATGAAAACCATCATCAGCGGTTTCAGATGCTTTCCAGAACCTGAAGTTCTCCTGTGCATCTGAATTTACAGCCGGGTAAAAAACACCCTTTAAGGCATGAATCCTGGTTATAATGTAATCTCCTCTGAAAATATCTTTAATGTTGAACTGCAGAAACAAATTTTGAGCCGTAAAAAGGGTGTCCGAATCAATCCCTTCTGTTCCGTCGTTTTTATATCCTTCAGGTACTTTAACCAGAACATTTCTGAGTTCAACCGAGCCCTGAGGGAACTTTCTGAGAACCGAAAAAGAAACCTCTTCTACCCTTACCTCGGTCAGCAGATGTTTATTTATTTCAGCAATCATTAACTGATTGACCTTGTCCTGGTAATACCGCCCAATGATCAGTCCGGTAAGGAACACGGCAAAAACAACAAAAAAGAATATTGCCAGAAAATATTTGAAAATACGCACCATCGAAGAATTATGCCCTGAATTTAACATTAAACGTAAAACCCGGATCAAAATATTGCTCCCGCAAAAACATATTTGCTGATAAATAATATGTTCAGATCAGAAAACCGGCGTCGTCTTCCGGGCCAAGTTCCACCGGTGAGTAGCCGTACTTGAAAATACGCATTTTACGTGGGCCGCAGAGTTTTATGCTTGAATTTTCAACCTCCAGCATGCTGCCTTCACGCAGGCCTGCAACATAAACCTCCCGGTTTATCTCAATATATTCCAATATGCGTGCTTCCCTGGTTTCGCCGGCATGCCCATCGGGAACGGCATCAAGATAATGAGGATTAATCTGAAATTTTACCAGGTTCAGGGCATTGAAACTTGCCGGCCGGACCACGGGCATATCGTTGGTAGTGCAGATTGTGGGGCAGGAGACATTTGCACCTGCACTCCATCCTATGTACGGTATTTCCTCTTTTACTTTCTTTTGAATGCTCTCTACGAGTTTATTTTTATGAATGAGTTGGGTAAGCCGGAAAGTATTCCCTCCCCCGATAACAATAGCTCCGGCATTCTCGACTGCTTTGGATGGGTCATCAAAATGATGTATTGATACAATATCATGCCCCATTCCGGAGAAAACCCCTTTCACTTTTTTTTCATAATCACCAAATGAAATGGTGACTCCCGCATAGGGTATAAATAACGCTTTAACCCTTGCCGGGCCCAGAAAATTACGGATATGTTCCCTGGGATGTGCAAGATAATCTTCACCGGCATTTGTTGAATTGCTTATTAAGAGTAACCTCATTGTGTATGTTTATTTGATTTACTTTCCTGTTTTAATGAAAGAGGGAAAAACTCTTATATCACTTTGACTAATTAACAAATTTTTAGATAAAATATTTTTTTCCTGCTTGCCATTCTATAATAACAATCCCTTTTATACAGTGATAATTATGGTAATATGAGGCTCGAATCATGGAGGCTAATCAATACAATTTCTTCAGTCAATTTAACCCTCTGAACGGTTTGGTTTAAAATCCCAGAATTGAAAAACCCACGGCCACAGGAAAAAGTTCAGGCCCTTTTCCTTCCTGGAACAAAGGTGTCGGATAGTAATTTGCATAAAGGTTCAATGCCCTGTAACCGGTGCGAACGGTAAGTCCGTAACGAAAAGGAGAAAGGTAAAAATCATCTCTTACCCTTTCACGGGTCTTGCCGGAATTATCCTTGTAAACCACTTTGGTATTTGAACCGATATTCAGGCCGCCTATTATCCCTGCTGAAAAATATGCTCTTCTTGAATGCTGCGGATGTTTTGTCTGAAACTCAAGCAAAAGCGGAACATTAAGGTATATTGCCCTGAACCTGGATTTTTCCAGGCTTACTCCAAGCTCATCATAATCAATGGGAACAATTTCCCGGTCCTCCTTCTCTATACTGACGTTACCGGAAAACCGGTAATTATTAAATTCAAAGCCCAAACCTGTAACCAGTCCGATATTATCAGCCGACACTGCAAAGTTATACTGGAGGATATTAAGATTTATATTTCTTGACCTGGAATTTCTTAGCTCCATGAAATCATCTTCGGGATCAAGTGATGTGGAAAAATCCCCATCCACATAATTATTCAGCCCCAATTCCAGTCCCCTCCAGTTCCCCTTAAAAGAGTTTTTGCGCCGTGCTGGAACCTCATCCATATCATCTCTTTCTGTAACACTTACGCTTGTATCACCCTCTTTGTCAATGATGGTTATCCTGCGACGGCCAATATTTATTGTAGTGGTATCCTTTTCAGAGCTGTAATTTAAAGTATCACTATCAATAAGTTCTGTTTCTTCCCCTTCCTCAAGTATTTCAGCCCTGTTTATCATTTTGTCTTGTGTCTGGCCGGAAATATTGTAAAGAGAACCGAAATAGCCTGTAGTAAAACTTAAGATCATTATAATTATAAATTTCTTTTTCATGTTTATATATATTAATTAATAAATATCTTCCTGGTGTTAGAATTTAAATCTATGACGTTTGGCCATCCCGTTTTGTTACAGCTAATCTTCAGTTCCTGATATTGAACGCTGAAATTCAAAACTTCCTGAAGCAAATGCCATGGAAACAATTTCACCGTTTTGATTGTATTCCCGTTCAAACTGAATATCTGTTCCGGTAAGAGAGTTTATTGCCCTGACTCCGGCATCGGCCATATTTAATAAGGTGATCCTCCCGTCGATCTCATCTTCGTCGTGATTTCCAGAAAGAACAGCTATAAATCCGTTCAAAATTTTTCGCCTGCCATCTTTTTCATTTAATTGTTGAGTAGCCTGACCGGAATAAGAACAGGCCATTTGTGCCAGTTTGACCGGAGAGCGTGGTAAAACAGTTTCTATTTCTGTTTCTATATTAATCCTCTGTACCGGGGTTAAAGGGAATTCAGGTTTTCTAATATCTTCCACCTCACGCCGAATAAAGTCAGAAACTTCAACATTTGCTTCTGATATTATCTGTTTATATACTAAAGCTGATGCACTTAATAATTCAGAATTACTTTCGGTCTTATACCGGTTAACACTTTCAGCAGGATCAGTTTCAGTCATATATTCCTGTACCCTGTTCTCCGTAACATTTTCTGCCTCCTTATCCATGACGTCTTCAGGATCTTCCGGAAAAGCAATACCCCCGCTGACCGGTTCAAGTGCAGATTTACCTATGTATCCGCTGTTTTGAATAAAAACATATGCAGATAATAGTAAGGCAAAAGAGGCGGCGACAGATACTGCCCTATAAACTAGTCTTTTGGTAAAATATCCGGGAATTCGTCTCATCGCCGGAACTTTTTTTCTAAGTAAATTTTTATCAGGAAATTCAAGGGTTTTATCGGCATTAAGTACAAGAAGCCGGTAAAGTGAAGCTTCCCTGGCACATTCAGAATTCTTTTCAAGGAAGTCATCAAGATCTTTCCCGGAGGAAGCTGTAAGATCGCCCTCCATCCTGGCAATACAAAATTGTTCGTAATTATCGCTGTTGATTTCCCTGTTAAGTCCCCCTTTTTTAATATTCTCTTTGAAGGGGAAACATATATCAACATTTAAAAGATTGATGCCTGAAAGTTCCTGGCTGATAATTAGATCAGGATTTTCCTCCAGAAACTTTATCAGGTCTCTTTCCAGTTCAGGAGAGAGCCGTCCTTCAATTTGGTCAAGAAGGTAAGCCTGATAATTATCTCTGTTGATATTCATCTGTATAAAGTATAATTAGCAATCTGTTTAACAATGTGTTACATTTTCTTGTTTAGGATATTTTGCCTTCCAATTCATGGATCATCCATGCTTTGTTCATATCTTTTTGTGTGACTTGGCACATGGATGATTCATCCTAATAAAACAGGTTAATCAAGTTAATATTCAATTAATTATGTTTAGCAGGTAATTCATGTTCAGTATTTCAAATGGATGGATCCCCCTGTTTTATTTATTGTATTTTGTGAG
>PXAP01000153.1 GCA_003567115.1 Bacteroidota bacterium | reverse complement strand
GCCACTCCAGCGACCTGCAGAACGAGCACTCGGCGGACGATCAGAATGCGGCCAACGAGCAGTGGGCTCGGAGCCAGATCGGTGATGACGTCCCCTTCCGGGCGTTTGTCGATGAGGCGGTGCCCGGCTCGATACGCAATCGGGATGGGCTTTCAGCAGCGCTCGAGCAGACACACCGTTACCAGCGGGGTGTGCTCGTCGTCGAGAGCATCTCGCGGCTGGGCCGTCACATCAGTCTGGTGCTGGAGATTGTCGATGACCTGACCGACAGGGGCTGGCGGTTTGTGTCGCGCTATGAGCAACTCGACACCGACTCGACGATGGGGCGCGCATGATCCGCAATCCTCGCTATATGGGCGTGGTGACCGAGGGTCAGACCCACCGCCGGCTTCTGCGCAGCTCGGGCAAGCGCGTTCCAGAGGCAAATCCCGACCCCGAGGCGGTGCTCAGACGTGTCGACAAGCACCAGCGTTTTGTGGATGCCGAACTCTGGCACCGGGCCAACGCCATGCTCGAACAGCGCAACCCGCCGCGCGAGATCCGCAACCGCCAGGCCCGCGACCCCGACAATCGCCGATCGGGGCTCTGGCCGTCGGATGCACTTTGCTGCGGTGCCTGCGGCGGAAAGTTGCATCGCAGGCTCGGGCAGTTGGGTACCCGGTACGCCTGCCCGGATGCCCGTGGTGCCCGCCGCACCTGCTGGAACCATCTCAGCGGGGACACGGCCGACATCCGCCGCGTGGCGGTTCCGTTGGTGGCCGAGAAGGTGCTGGAGCTGAACGGAGCTGTGCCGGCGCTGCTGGCGGCGATGAAGCGCAGCGCCACGAGGGAGGAAGAGGCTGCAGGGTACCAGCGGGATGAGCATCGGCTCGCGGAGGTACAGCGCCGGCTCCAGCGGCTCTACGATGCGGTCGAGGAGGGGCGGCCGATCGATGATGAGCTTGGAGGGCGCCTGGCGGAGTACCGGGAAGAGATCGCCGCCCTGAAGTTGCGCCTGGCGCAGCGTGACCGAACGGGCAGCCGGCCGGAGCAGTTGAGCGAGCGGGAGTTGCGCCAGCGTATCGACCAGCTTGGCAAAACGATTGAATTAGAGGTGGACGGTGGGGTCAAGATTGACAACATTGAGCGTATCGCCGCTGCGGGAGCAGATGTTTTCGTTGCCGGCAGTGCGGTTTTTGGCACCAGCGATTACGCCGCAACCATTCGTCAGTTGCGAGATAATGCTCTGGCTGCTCGGGGCTGAATCAATCCCGCTGAAAGCAAGCTGATTAGCATTGTCAGCCCCTCTCAAGGGAGAGGGGCCAAAACCAATGGGAGACTCTCATGCGCCGTTTTTTACTGTTGCTACTCTTTGTCGCATGTCTGTTGTTGTCCGGTTGTGCTGCCCTGACCGGTGGAGAAACTGCCTACCTGCCGCAGATTGCCGATCGTTTTACCGAGGCCATGCGCTGGAAAGACTGGCACGGTGCGGTAAAATTTATGGAGCCGGAACAGCGCGCGGTTTTTCTGGCGCAGTTCAAGGAAGATCCGGATCTCCACATCGTTGACAGCCAAATCCGGAATATTCAACCGGGCGATGAGGAGGGCTCGGCTGAAGTTGTTTATCTGCTTGAATATTACCGTCTTCCTTCTGCTCGAATCGAAGGCTGGACCTGGACCCAGCAGTGGCGCCGGCAGCCTGGCCGTTTTGCCGCGGAAACGGTGTGGCTGATCAGCAATCCGCCACCGCCACTGCCCTGGAACAGATAACTTCCGAACACTAATCCCAACAACGCGTTTTTATTTGCCTTTGTGCTTGTTTTCCTGCGCTTTTCCGAGAAAAATTGCCTTGATTTAAAGCCCTTGTTTGTGTTATCTACCTGCATACTGTATACGATCCTAGAGGTTAAAAAGCGCCAGAAACTCTGGCTTTTCTCCCCATTTTCGGGGTTCTCAATCTTCCTTTGTTGGGGAAGGTTGAAGCGGGTCAAAGGAGGCCGGTTTGTCGAAAGTTGCATTTTCCAGTTGGGGAAGAGAGGTCGTTGATAATCGGCAGGGGGGTGATGCCGAAGTGCCGATCGTCAAGAAAAAACTTCCGGTTACCTTTGATGGACAAAAGGAAATTGCCGCCCTGATGGGGTGGGATGGCCTTATTCTCAATGATCCCGGCGTTGATGTTGTTGCCATGGCCGCAGAATATGCCCGCAGGGTTCAGGAAGATTTCTGCTGTGCCAAATGTTCTCCCGGTAAAAAAGGCACCCGTGTCATGCAGGACACCATGGACCGGATTGTTGCCGGAAAAGGGCAGGAAGGCGATCTTGAAACCATTGAACAGATTGCCGAACTGTTGCAGAACTGCAAATGTACCCTGTGCCCAAGTTCAGCGGTTCCGATTGTCGATACGGTCAAGCATTTCCGTGAGGACTATCTCGCTTATATCAAGGGGACTCCGCGCAAAAGTGCCAAGGTCGATTACAAGGTCAAGCTGACCGCACCCTGCCAGGACAAATGCCCGGCCCATATCGACATTCCCGCTTATATCGAAGCGATCAAGGAGCGTCAGTTCGGCGAAGCCCTTGAGGTGATTCGTGAAAGCATGCCGTTGCCGGCAGTGTGTGGTCGTGTCTGTCCCCACCCCTGCGAAAGCGCCTGCCGCCGTGCCAATGTTGACAACCCGGTCAATATCATGGTTCTCAAGCGGACCGCTTCCGATTACGAGTGGCAACATAATCATCAACCGTCAATGCTGCCGAAGCCGCGTAAAAACAAGAAGATTGCCATTGTCGGCGCCGGCCCCGCCGGGCTCACGGCAGCTTACTATCTGGCCCTTGAAGGTTATCCCTGTACCATCTATGAATCTCTCCCCGAAGGATTTGGCGGCGGCATGATCGCCGTTGGTATTCCTGCCTACCGGATGCCACGGCACATCCTTCAGCGTGATATCGATATCATCTGCTCTCTAGGTGTGGAAATCATCTACGATACCCATGTCGGCAAAGATATCAGTCTGGTGGAGCTGAAAGAAAAATTCGCCGCCGTTCTGCTGGCACCCGGTGCCCACAAATCAAAACCGATGGGCGTTGAAGGGGAAAAAGAGGGCTATCAGGGCTCTCTGGCCGGAGGTATCGAGTTCCTGCGGGACGCTTACATGGGTAAACCGACGGGCATGGGGAAGAAAGTCTGTGTGGTCGGTGGGGGTAATACGGCTATCGACTGTGTCCGGGTTGCTCTGCGTGAAGGTGCTGACGATGC
>PXAP01000256.1 GCA_003567115.1 Bacteroidota bacterium | reverse complement strand
TGTGGCGAAATCCTTGCCTGTCACCTCCTCCAGGATATACCCCAGCAGATAGTACCCGAAACTGCTGTAACTGTATTCCTCTCCCGGGTCGAACAGCAGGTTCAGATCCCGGAAAAGCTCTACAAACTCCCTGTGGGAAAAGGCCTGCCTGCCGTAAAGCGGAAAAAAGTCGGGGATACCTGCATAATGCGGCATACCTGATGTATGCGACAGCAGGTGGTGAATAGTAATAACATCTCCCTGCGGTGCCGGATAATCATCGATATAAGCACGCAACGGGGCGTCGAGCGACATTTTCCCCTCTGATACCTGCTGCAATACCAGCATAGATGTGAACTGCTTCGATATGGAGGCAATCCTGAATTTGGTTTCAGGGGTATTGGGCACAAGATGCTCAAGGCTGGCATAACCATACCCCTGTGCGAAAAGTACCTCTCCGTCGCGGGCAACCAGCACCGTTCCGGTAAAGTTGTTGTGGCTGTGATACAGCTCCATCAAACTGCCGAGCTTCTTTTCCGGTCCGCCGGCAACCACAGCCTGGAACAGGGAAAAAACAGCAAAGGTTAAGGTTATTATCCGGTTCATAGTATGATTATTATTGGTTAATCTTAAAATTCCGCCTCCTTGTGGTGCGGTCGTATCTCCGTGGTCAGATGCAAAAGCATAATACTGCCCGCCATCATTTTCGGCTCATGCCTTAATTCCTCCTGCAATAATAAGGATAATCCCGTTCATACTGAAATTGGAAAATATTAAAACTTTGCTTTAAAATTGCCTTATTGAGATCATGGCCTTCATAATGGATTTGGAATTCTCAGAAAAGTCATACGAGGCGATTGGTGGTTTATAATTATCGTTTTCATAATAGAATCGGAACAGGTTTTTAACGATTTACCCATGGAATTTCGCTCCGCATCCGGCATGGTTTATTCAGAAGAATATAAATATCTGTTTTTGAACGAACGTTTGTGCCGGATAATTTAAAATAATATCTTAGTGGTTTATTAAAAAAACCTTATGAAAAATATTAAAACCCTGGTTGTCTGCTTTTTTTTATGCCTGACCGCTATAAAATTAAGTTTGGCTCAGAAACCGGACTTTACCCTGATACCCGCAGTGGTTGATTTTTCTGCCAAATTGCAGGCCTGGGACGGCTTCGGAGTAAATTATGTGGAAACTTCCCAGACATTTGACTATGAAAAATGGCCGCAGGATTACGGTAGCTTTTCAGTTTTGAGCGAAGCCTCCCGAAAGGAGATCATTGATCTGATCTTTGGTAATGACGGACTGCAGCCGGATCTTGTCAAGATGTTTCTTGACCCTATTCATATATTTAAAACAATAATTAAATGCAGAACGTTGAAAATTTTTTAGAAAAACAGGGTATAAGGTCCGCCGATATTGATATCCGGCAACTGGTTGAAATCTTTACTGCTGAAATGCAGAAAGGTCTTGAAGGGAAGGACAGCTCCCTTCGTATGATACCCACCTATATTGAAGCTGATAACGAGTTTCTGAAAGAAGTGCCTGTTGTTGCCATCGACGCCGGCGGTACGAATTTCAGGGCAGCAACCGCAAAATTCACCAGGCAGGGCAAACTTGAATTTGAAAACATGGTAAATGCCGGCATGCCCGGCCTGGAGGGTGAAGTTTCAAAAGAGGAGTTCTTCAGCAGTATAGCAGACAATATCAGGTCACATGTAGCCGGATGCGACAGGATAGGGTTCTGCTTTTCCTACGCTACCGAGATCTTTCCCAATAAGGATGGCAGGCTTTTACAGTTTTCCAAAGAGGTCCAGGCCCCCGGCGTGGTCGGCGAGATGGTCGGGAAAAGCCTTCTTGAAGCCCTGGGGACACCAGACAAACAAATTGTTTTGCTTAATGATACCGTAGCTACCCTGCTTGCAGGCAAGGCTGCTTCATTTGGCAAAGAATATGATTCATTTATAGGCTTTATTCTGGGTACAGGCACAAATACCTGTTATATCGAGAGCAACAGTAATATTTTGAAGAAAAGCGACCTTGACAGCTCTAAAAGCCAGATCATAAATGTTGAGTCGGGTAATTTTGGCAGGGCGCCGCGCAGTGACCTGGATATTTCATTTGACAATACTACCGGCAATCCGGGCAACTATTCGTTTGAAAAGATGTTCTCGGGAGGATACTTCGGAGGTCTTTGCCTGCATGTTCTCAAAACCGCTGCAAATGAAGGTGTTTTTACCCGTTCTTCAGGAAGGATTTTGTCACTGGAGCAACTGACAACCGGGGATGTGAACAATTATCTGGTCAGCAAAGGAGCGGACAGGGGACCATTGCAGGAGTGCATCGAAGAGAGTTCAGAGGAAGAGGCATGCATAAAAATACTTGAGACCCTGATTGACCGTGCCGCCCTTCTGGTTGCCGCAAACCTGGCTGCTGTCGTACTCAAAACCGGCAAGGGGAAGTCACCTGAACGACCAATATTGATTACCATTGAGGGAACCACATTTTATAAACTGCACAAAATTAAACCGTTGTTCGAAAAGTATTTAACCGGATATCTTGACGGCGAAAACAAACGCTATTGTGAATTTACTGAAGTCCCCCAATCCAGCCTTGCAGGAGCGGCGCTGGCTGCCCTGATCGATTAATTTATTTCCCGGTCAGGGTTACAACGAGCCGGGTTTTTGATTGTTTTTGAGTTCTGCAGGCACCCATTCCTTGCTGCTTGCAGCGGGGTTAACCGGCAGAATTGAAAAAAAGGTAAAAATTTGCATATAAAGATAATTTTTTGCATTATAAGTTTAGTTTAAAAAGTGATGATTACCAAAATTATCAGATAACTGCAAATTGTAATGCATTGATTTCAAAACCTTAAAAAGGCCATTCCTGGCATTGATGGCAAATTAATCTTTTTATACCGGATTCATTATGACACAAAAAATATTTCTAAACCATTTCCTGATTTTTGTTATCTTTTTGTTCTTTTTTTTGGCAGCAATGCCCTGCATGCTGTCAGCCCAGAAGATTTCTGAACGTCAAATACCTGTGCGCGACAGAACTTACCGGATTGGGGTCTTGTCGTTTATCCATGAAACCTGCACCTATTGTCCCGAACCGGCCGGACTGGAGGACTGGCTTGCCACGGGTCCGGCAACAGACCGGTTCCTGGGGCAGACTACCGGTTATACAGGAGGATTTTAAGCACGCATGGAGGCATATGGTGGTGTTGAGTTGATCGGGATTACCTCGCCTGCAGGAATGCCG
>PXAP01000149.1 GCA_003567115.1 Bacteroidota bacterium | reverse complement strand
TGGTAAAAATTGCGGGGAGTAATACTTTTTTGTTTCGCAGGTTCTCAATAAGTTCTGTAGCTAATACAACACCCTTATCTGTTTGTAATGCTTTTCTGGATAGGCTATCTATTTTAAAGGTTTTCGTGTTTCGTAAATATTATTTGCACATAATTAAAGTATTTTGCAATAACTTTTGCGAAGTTTGCAAAAGTTATTTAAAGAAATACAACTTGAAGAACTTAAAAAGGCCGGGTGTGAAAAAGTCTATAAAGAAAAGTTTCAGGAACGCACAAAAACTATGCTCTGACCAAATAGATGCAATTAAGAGCCTCTTAGAAAAGGGAACTCGGTTAAGAAGGTCGCAGAAACATTCAAAACTCATCAGGCTATATTATAAATTTGCACTAACGTACGTTAACTTCCGTTTCGTGAGCTGACCCCCATTACAATATCCCTGCATTTTTTGCCAGTTTTCTTCAAACTGTCATCACTGTCTTTATCCAGTGAAGCAAGTGTTTCTTTCAGAGGATCAAGGATATCGTTTTCCTTTACAAATTTCCAGTAAGCCTCTGCGGAAGTGGCGAATCCATCGGGAATATTTATTCCTTCCGAATCCAGCTCTTTAAACATTTCACCCAGCGAGGCATTTTTACCCCCAACCTCTTTTACCTTCGAATTATCCAGTTCGTTAAAATTAAATATCAGTTGCATAATATATTATTTTATATAGTAAAATATTAAATCCTGATTCTGCGTATGTCCAATGTCATGCCAAAAAGTACATCCGGTTGCATTTTAATCCTGACAATACCGCAGATATGTCTTATAGCCGGATAATACTTATAAAATAATACAGGGTGTAATCCCCTGATGATTAAACGGGCATGTTTTCCCTGAATATGATACAATCAGTTTTCAGATTGTAGAATTTTGCTCCATTATGTACATATTTTCCTCAGTTATTTTCCGTAAACCTGTTGCCTGGAAAAAGTCCTGACAAGGCATTCAATTGTCCCGTACCATTAAAAAATTCCCTGTACCCTGCATTTCTGCTGATGTTTATAAAAAAGTCCCGTGTCGCTTCCCGGGATAATATCCTGAATCGTATCAGAAAAAGTTTATCTGGTATGGATTTCGATTTTAAACAGATGCGGAATCTGTATAATCCCTTAGCTGTTTCAGGATAAAAACCGCATTGGATTTTCAGATGATAATTCCATCATATTAATATTCAGGTTATGATTGAAAATCCCGATAAAATAATGATTGCCCGGGCAGTAATATCGAAAATAGAAAATGAAGGTGCTCCGGGCAAAATTGAAGCTCATGATCTGAATGATTATGAAACACCCCGAAAAATATCTCTTAATAATCAAAGCAATGGATACATTCCTGATCTGGCAGTCTATTACAACAATGATAATGTAATGAATTTATACGAGATTGAACTGGGTGATAATATTGACATTGAAAAATGGAGACTGATGTCTTCGAAAGCCAGAAAGAATAAAGGTTGTTTATTCCTGGTTATTCCCGATAATTTAAGGGAAAGAGTGAAAAATGAGCTTAAAAGTAACGGGATTAATGCAGGTATCATCTACTTTAAGGAAGGTAAGCAGTAAACTTTGGCACTCTTACTTTCCAAAAAACCTAAATTAAGAATTGTGGAATACTTACCCCACAGAGAAATAATTCCACATATTCTGATAATTATATAACCAAAAGAATGTAACCAGCTACATAATCTCAGCAACATTCGAAATAGCCTGAGCAACCTGATTCTTAAGAAAATCGGCCTGACATTATAGCCTAAAACAGTCTGAGGTGCTAACTATATGGTATGGAATATGGATTATTAATAATTGAATTATAAAATATTAATCATAAAAACAGAAATGTCATGAATTCAAAAAAGCTAAAATTCAGTATTGTACTTCTTGCAGGCTTTTTGCTCTTTATATGCGGTTCATCTGTTCAGGCCCAGGAGGCCCAGCAATATCAGGACCTTGAAGCCCTGCAGGAGGCGGACATGGGATATTTCACCAGGATATACCGCATTGCGGAGGATTACCCTGATTTTAAATACCAGTATGTTTACGATAACGGGGAACTGGAAAATGTCATAGTAGAGGGAGTTCCTGATGATATGGACAGAAAAAGGCTTGAAGTATTAATTTTTGATCATCACGAAGCCAAAGAAAGGGTAAAGAATATCCCGACCCGTATGGGAGTTTATTATTCCTGTGACAGAGAAGCTGCTCCTGGTATCGGATGGAGAAGTTTTTTCAGTAATCTTCAGAATAACCTGGTTTACCCTGAAGAAGCAGAAAGAAAAGAAATTGAAGGAACTGTATTCGTAGATTTTGTCGTTGACAGTGACGGAGAAATCGGTTATCTGGAGACCGATGTCAGAAACCTGGAGGCAAGAGTGCCGGACCTGAGAGTGATAGATCAATTAAGGGAAGAGGCCAGAAGAGCCGTTCAGGAAACCTCGGGAATTTGGGAACCCTCCATGGTGGGCGATAAGCCGGTAGCTTCCAGGGTAGTTATTCCCGTGACTTTTCAACTTGAGCCACACCCGACATTACCATATGGCTTTTTAAGGTAATTCACATTCCCTTAAATATATTCCGGTTAATAGTTCCGGCAGTTACTGCCGGAACTATTTGTTTTGACGGCCGGCTGAAAAGGCCGGCATATAATTAATGCCATATCTCCTAAGGAAAATTATTAATGAAGAATTTACTATTTCCCGGCTATCCCCGGGGCAAGCCTGCAAGGTATTTTGCCGAAAAATTAACACTTCGTGTGACCGTAAATTCATATAATTATTTTTTATCTGACCCGAAGCAGGGCCCGTGGAATTCTTTTGATTAAAAATCTGTTTTGAAAAATATTTTTGTTATTTTTGAGTTTACTTATATTCCAAACAAAATATTACATTATAATTTTTCTTAAATATGCCGGAAAAGAGATCTGTTCTGGTTATTGATGATGACACCTATATTTGCAGTATTCTGAAAAAATATCTGGAACAGAACGGATATGACACGGAAGTTGCATTCTCAGGAATTACTGCCAAAAAAATGCTGGCAAAACAAGATTTTGATCTTGTCTTATGCGACTTCCGGCTTCCCGATTCCGACGGTTCAAAAATGCTGCAGTATATCAAGTCGAAAATGCCAGCAGCTCCTGTCATCATAATGACAGCTTACGCAGAAATAACAATGGCTGTTGAACTGATTAAATCCGGTGCCTTTGACTACATTGCAAAACCAATGAACCCGGAAGAAGTGCTTCGGATCATTGGCAAAGCACTTGATGGCAGCAAAGAAACATTTACCAGAACCTCTTTTGAAAAAAATTTTATCACCGGCACCAGTCAAAAAATCAAGACGGTGATGAATCATGTTGATATTGTTGCGCCAACAGATATTACCGTGATGATAGAAGGAGAAACAGGTGCCGGCAAAGAATATATTGCCCGTGCTATCCACTATGCCAGTAAGCGCAGTCACAAGCCTTTTATCGCCGTCGATTGTGGTGCAATATCCAAAGAGCTGGCAGGCAGCGTATTATTCGGACATGTAAAAGGAGCTTTTACCGGTGCCATTAATGACAAAATAGGACATTTTGAGGAAGCAAGGGGAGGAACTCTTTTCCTGGATGAAGTCGGAAATCTGCCACATGAAAATCAGACAAAAATTTTACGCGCCCTGCAGGAGCGGATCATAAGCAAAACTGGCAGCAATAAATCCATTGAAATTGATGTAAGATTAATAGCAGCAGCTAACAACAACCTGCTGGAAAAGGTAAAATCCGGTGAATTCAGGGAAGATCTGTATCACCGGCTCAACGGATTCAAGATTGAGCTTCCTCCATTAAGGGAACGGAAGGAGGATATTATGGAATTTACCTGGTTTTTCATAAAACAGGCAAACAAGGCCTTCAACAGGAATGTAACCCGGATAGATACCCCGGCCAGGGAACTGCTTATGAATTATCCCTGGAACGGCAATATCCGTGAACTTCAGAACGTGATTAACCGTGTTGTCTTATTATCGGATTCCGATACCATCACCCCTGAATTATTACCTGAAGAAATTACAGCAGACTCCCATGAACAGGAAAAGCAGGAAGGGATTAACAATGTAACTGATAGTAAAAAGACCGATTTGAAATCAGCAACCCTGGTTACTGAAAAGGAGGTCATCCAGCATGCCCTTGAAAAATCCAATAACAATAAGTCCAAAGCTGCCCGGCTTCTCAATATTGACCGTAAAACTCTCTACAACAAGATAAAGCTTTATAATCTTGAATCTTTACCGGAATAGCCGGACTGTTTTGTCATCAATCCATCAATCAGGTCTTCATTTATATATCCGTTTTGCAGGGCATGCTTTGCAGCATCCCTGGTATTTTCAACCTGCAGATATGATGTTCTGACTTTTTCAAGACGGGAATTCAGTTGCTCAATATTCTTAAACCAGACTTTTGATCCTGTTTTCCTTATATAGATGGTTTCTATCCTTCCGGGGAATTCATAAGCCAGCCTGGTGTATATCCGGGGATCCTTTTGTCCGCTGTCACCTATAAGAATAAATTGGCAATCGCGGTAAAATTCCAGTAAAAATTTAATTTTTTCATATTTATGTTCGTGGTTACCCTGACCGGATTTCCAGAATTTATATATACTGCTCTCCAGTCTTCTTAACATAAAAACACCCCTGGGAATGTTATTGTGGTCAAAAAAATCTGCCAGAAGGTCATAAAGATTCCATTCGCTGCTTGATACATAAAAGAATGGATAAAAAGCCTTTTTGGTTTCGCCTTTCTCAAGGGCCCGGTAAAATGAAGCAACACCCTTAAATGGCATCCTTGTTAAGGCGTTCCTGAAAAGCATCAGCTTTAACTTCTTTATTGTCGTGGTTGAATGCGAGATTAAAACCGTGTCATCAATGTCAGATACAATCAGCCGCTTTTCTTCGGGCAATACTATTCTTACCTCTCCTGTGGCTGTCACATCGGGCTGGTTTTCCACTATCTCATCAAGCAAGAGGAATCTGACAGGATGCCACTTTTTCTCCATTGCTGAACCTGAGATCTGATTAATATTAAACTGAAATGAAAAAAATCCGTCATCATCTGTTTCTGTAACCTGAGAAATTCCTGAAAATTCAGCTTTTATCCTCACTCCGGGTATTTCATCACTTGAGAATCGTTTTATCATGGCAAGAATATTCCTCCATGCTGCCTGCCTGTCCGATGGTTTTGCCAGTCCCTTATCTTCAATAACCATCCCTGTGACAAAAACAATTTTATTGTCACCGAATCCCCGGTACGGCAAAATTTTCGGTGTCCCCAGCCATCCGGCTTTCTGTTTCAAAAACACCTTTATTCTTTTAAACGGTTTTTTTATGCCCCTGAAAACTGGTTTTAATATCTTCATTATATTATTGATTAAACACAGCTATTGCCGGTTATTCATATAATCCTGACGTTATGGTATATGCCCCTTCCGGCTTCATCTGCCTCAACATCAGCAACAAATATTCCATAAGTGTTTATCTGCAGTGGACCTGTATTTATTCTTAAAGTGGTTCAATACTCCGACCCTCTGGGTCGGAAACAACAAATACCATTTAATACTTCGGGGCTTTGCCCCGGGGTAGTTTATTTACAACACCTGTTAATTTACAACATACATCTGATTTTATCAATTCCAGCCCCGATTCCGAAAAAGCAAAATCAATCCGGCCGGTGGCCTGAATTAATGATCCGGGTAAAGTTTCCCCTTCAAAAATGTTGAATTATATCCCGATTGTGAATTAATTCAACATCTTTCTTCCCCGGTCACCCCGGGTAATAAACCTCTATTTCGGCTGACAGCAGCCATTTCACAGTTTATTGCATTCTCTGGCACAGGATTTATACTGTTTATTAGTGAATTTGTTTTTACAGATTCTTTCCGGATTTAAATCTTAACGTGGAAAAAACACCCCGTTTGTGCCCGGGAAGGTCAATTTTTACATGTCAGAATAATCAAACCAACTAAAAATTAATCAAAATCTTATAAGTTATGAAAATAAAGAATATAGGCCTGAATTTTTTAATTGCTCTGATAGCTGCCATAATAGTGGTTTCTGCATTTACCATACTTGGTAATTCGCCCCAAAGCAATGTAACAAACAGTCCGCCGGACAGGAACTGGCAAGCCAATATGCCCGATGATTATGATCCCGGGAACCTTGATTTCGCCTATGCCGCCGAACTTACTGTTCATGGTGTGGTCCATGTAAAAACCATCCGTGAGAGAGAAAGGGATATCAGAGATCCTTTTGAATTCTTTTTCGGTCCTAGAGAAGAAGATCCGGAGCCTGATGAAGGCATCGGGTCAGGGGTAATCATTACTGACGATGGCTATATCGTCACCAATCATCATGTAATTGACGGGGCCGACGAAATTGAGGTTACTTTACATGACCAGCGTATATTTAACGCCGAAGTGCAAGGTGCAGACCCCAATACCGATATTGCCGTTTTAAAGATCGATGAAACCGATTTGCCCTATATAAGCTTTGGCGACTCAGACGACCTTGAAATAGGAGAATGGGTGCTTGCTGTAGGCAATCCTTTCGGCCTGACCTCGTCGGTTACGGCAGGTATTATCAGTGCCAAAGAGAGAGCGCTGGGTGCTCTGAGAGAAGGCGATATGCCTATCGAATCTTTTCTGCAGACAGATGCAGCTGTTAATGTAGGAAACAGCGGGGGCGCCCTGGTTAATCTCCGGGGTGAACTTATGGGAGTCCCCACCCTGATCATTTCACCGACCCGCACCCATATCGGCACCGCCTTTGCTGTCCCATCTTCCATCGTGCAAATTGTTGCGGAAAATATCATAGAATACGGAGAGGTAAGAAGGGGTATTCTCGGGGTATCCATTAGCGGGGTAACCCCCGAACTGGCCGATGAGGAAGGGCTGGATGAAATTACAGGAGTATACATAGAGGGTGTGGTTAATGGAAGTGCCGCAGATCAGGCAGGGATCCAACGCGGAGATATTGTACTGGAAGTCAACGGGAATACCGTTGCCAGCACCAGTGAGCTGCAACGGGAAATTGCCCGCCACCAGCCGGGGGAGAGTGTGGAAATTACTTTGATCCGTGACGGCAGGGAGAGAGATTTAACGGCAGAGTTGCTGACCATGGAAGAACAACGTAAACTGGTAATGGAACAAGAGGAAACTTTGCTTGGGGCTACCTTTAAGATGGTGCCGGAGGAGCTGCAGGAAAAGCTTAATTTACCGGGTGGTGTTCAGGTAACTGAGATCGGACCGGGTGAGCTGCAGGCAGTAGGTATGGGAGAGGGATTCATAATAGTTGCCATTAACAACCAACTTGTTGGCGAACCGGCACATATCATTTACCTGCTGGAAGATTATTCAGGTAATGTAGTTATGGAAGGGGTCTATCCGGACGGCACTGCCTCAACCTATGCCTTCACCCTTTAACGGCTTATCATAACCTGATTAATTCATAAACCTGGAGATTACCTTGAGCATTTGTACTTTGGGGATAAAATTCTTCGCTGCAAAGATACCAGGTCTCTAACTTTCATCAAGATGCAAATATTTATGAATTGGGTGGACAAAAATGAATCTGACTAACCGGATCTGTATGTATGCAGAAAACCATATTGTTCATAGCAAATCCTACTTCTGATATAATAAATAAAAAGGACTGCGAACCGGTTATATCCCGCTTTGCCCGTAAGCACAAATTTGACTGGGAAATATATTATACTGAAAGATCCGGTTATAAAGTTAAAATCCGGGAAAAAATTCAGAAGTGCCAGCCTGATATAGTGGTTGCTGTCGGTGGTGACGGCACCGTCAACCAGGTTGCCTCCCGGCTGATTGGAAGTAAAACGGAGCTGGGAATAATTCCGGCAGGATCAGCCAACGGTCTTGCCTACAACCTCGGTATTCCGACCGATTTTGAAAAAGCACTGCATATTGTTCTCACTGCAGATGCGAAGCCCATGGACGTAATTCGGTTAAATGAAGATAATTACTGTTTCCACCTGAGTGATATGGGAATAAATGCGCGGATAGTGAAAAGATTTGAGCAGGAAGGTTCAAAAGGGCTGGCAGGTTACGGTAAACAGATGCTGAAAGAGCTCTTTTCCAAAAAAAGAACAATCTCCTTTCATATTAACACTCACGTCATTAATAAAAGATACAGGGCGGAAATGCTCGTAATTGCAAATGCCAGATATTTCGGTACCGGTGCGATTATTAATCCGTCCGGAAAAATGGATGACGGAGAATTTGAAATTGTTATAATCCGGCCATATCCATGGTGGATACTGTTTTATTTAATCAGGATGTTTTTATTTGGCAAGTTTGAAAAACTCAACTATGTTGAGCTTATTAAAACCGGCAAAGCTGAGATTAATCTCGATAAACCACAGGATTTGCAAACCGACGGTGAGCTAGTCAGGGGGATCAGATCATTGAAGGTAAAAATCCTTCCATCAGCTATCAATATCCGTTATAATTAATCCCACTGATCTTTGAATACGATTTTATGTTACCGGTCCCGCGCTTTGGATAGAACAGGAAAGCACGGTCTGTTGAATTTTTACACACCTGATCACCAAAAACCCGGTTTAAGGCCACTGCCTTATCCGGTCGATATCATTAATCGCCACAACTAATTCAGTGAAAAACAAGATATTAAATTTTACAAACCACCAAAGATAATATTGCGGTTCAATTGTTGCCGCTGTTTAATCAGTTTTTGAAATCATTAAATTAAAAAGAATTTTACTATGGCTTTAAATTTTGATAAATACGCACAGGAAGGTAATTTTTTCGTCAAAAATCTGGCAAAAAGCCTTGATCATCCCGAAGAGATCGGCAGGACGGGAATCGTATTGCGTGCTGTATTGCACACTTTGAGGGAGAGAATAACTATCAGCGAGTCATTGAACATGATCGCACAGTTACCTATGTTTTTAAAAGCAGTTTATGTGGATAACTGGAAATACCGGGAAAAGCCCTTAACTTTAAGGAAAATAGAAGAATTCACAGCAGAGGTGGAAAAACACCAGGAGCAGTACGGGGAATATGAATTCAGCTGGAATAAGTCAACAGAAGAGATTGTAAAAATAGTCCTGAAAGAGCTGGGTAAATATATTTCTGAGGGAGAATTTGAAGATATCATTGCACAAATGCCCGAAAATCTGAAAGAATTGTTCCGGGAAAGTGTGCACGGTTCCAAAATATGATAATACAGAAAGCAGTAAGCTAACAGTTCAAAACAAAAGAGATGGCATTCAATATTACAAGTACTGCATTTGAGCATGGTGCAGATATCCCTGTTGTCCACACATGCGACGGTGATAATGTTTCACCGCCGCTCAGATGGGACGGCGAACCTGAAGAAACTGTGACTTTTGCCCTTATAATGGAAGATCCTGATGCCCCGGGGGGTACATTTACCCATTGGATCGTATACAATCTGCCGTCAGATTGTCACGAGCTGGAAAAAATAGTTCCGATTAAAAGACATCTTGATAACAGAGCCATCCAGGGTAAGAATGATTTCGGCAAGATAGGATACGGAGGCCCCTGTCCCCCGAAAGGAACCAGGCATAGTTACTTTTTCAGGATCTTTGCCCTGAAAAAGAAATTACCCCCCGAATCAATTGACAGCGGAACGGAATTTTACCGGGCTATCAATGGATTGGTGCTTGACAAGGCCGAATATATGGGCAAATATTACAGAAAAACCTGAAAAGGACGATGAATGAAGTACCCGGATCAGAGCCCCGAAGTATCAGATGGATTCTTTTATTTCCGACCCGGAGGACACGCAAATCGAATCAGCAAAGTTAATGAAACCAGTAAAGTAAATTAAACTACTTTATGAATAAATATGTTTTTTACCCTTAATTGTAATGAATTATAAGTTAAACCCGCCTGTCAAATCAAATGCAGGTAAAAATTAAATTAATATGGCTGTTAAAAAAGTTTGGATAGAGGAGGGCTGCACTGCCTGTGAGGTTTGTGTTGATATATGCCCGGAAGTTTTTGAATTGCCTGATGATACCGCCGTAGTAAAAGACGGGGTTGATTTCAGCGATTACGGGGACAAGATCAGAGAGGCAGCAGAAAATTGCCCGGTAGAAGTCATACAGTTTGAGGAATAATTATTGTCTGCTAATAATTTATGCTTTCCGGCATATCCGTTTCCTCAAAAAATAAAATCAATCTGTTATGATACATTCAACAAATCCATATAACAACGAGGTTATTGGAAAATTTGAACCAACCAGCATTCAGGAACTGGACAATATACTTACCCTGGCACAGCAGGGTTTTACCGTATGGCGCAAGACCGGTTTTGATCAACGGAGCAACTTACTTAAACGCCTGGCTTCAGCCCTGAAAGATAACAAAGAAGAGTATGCCACCCTGATAAGCAATGAGATGGGAAAGGTAATCAAAGATTCAAGGAAAGAGGTGGATAAATCGGCTATGGCCCTTGAATACTTTGCAGAACACGGTGAAAGCTACCTGAGCGATAAACCGGCAGAAACCGGAGACGGAGAAGGTCGGGTGGTATATGAGCCACTGGGTGTAATTCTGGGTATCATGCCCTGGAATTACCCTTTCTGGCAGTTTTTCCGGTTTGCCGCCACCACACTGATGGCAGGCAATACCGTAATTCTTAAGCACTCATCCCAGGTGCCGGCCTGTTCAAAAAAGATAGAAGAGATCTTTGAACAAACAAGTTTTCCCGGCGGTGTTTTCCAGAGCCTGATCGTATCATCATCAAAGATAAATAACATCATCAAAGATTTTCGTGTGCAGGGAGTTAGCCTGACCGGGGGACCGGAGGCGGGTGCTGATGTTGCCCTGCATGCAGGCAAAAACCTTAAAAAATCAGTCCTTGAACTTGGGGGAAATGACCCGTTTATTGTACTGGAAGATGCAGATGTCATAAAAGCGGCAAAGGCCGGCGCAAAATCGAGGATGAAGAATTTCGGCCAGGCCTGTAATGCAGCCAAGCGTTTCATTGTTCATGAAAGCCTGGCGGATGAATTCCTCACCCTGTTCAAAAAAGAGCTGGAAGTGCAAAAATTTGGCCCCCCTCTTGATGATACCAGCGATTATGCTTCATTGGCAAGCAGGGAGCAAAAAAACCTCCTGGAAAAACAGGTAAATCAATCCCTTGATAAGGGTGCGGAATTATACTGGAAGGGAATCCGGACCCCTGAAAAAGATGCATTTTTCAATCCCACTATCCTCACCGGTATCAAACCGGGTATGCCGGCATACAATGAAGAGCTGTTCGGGCCGGTGGCATCTGTTTTTGTGGTGGGCGACGGACTGGAGGCTGCACGCCTGGCTAATGACAGTGATTACGGACTCGGGGCGTCTATATGGACCGGGGACATTGAACGGGGCTGGAAATTCGCACGTGAAATCCAGGCAGGGATCATCTATATAAATGCCCCGGTACGTTCAAGGCCCGAACTGCCTTTCGGCGGAATAAAAAAATCGGGCCTGGGCCGGGAAATGGCCGGAGAAGGCAGCAGGGAATTCACCAATAAAAAATCACTGTGGTATCCACTGAAATAATTTTTTATCCTCTCAGGTAAAATTCACGGCCTGCCGGCCCGGAGAGGGTCAGCCCAGGTATTTGTGCAGCAGACCGTACAATTCTTCATCGCTGACAGGCTTTATCAGATAATCATTGAATCCCGCCAGCTTGAATTTCCTTACCTCATCGAGCATGGCATAGGCCGTCTGAGCAATAACAATTGTATCCGGGTCGATGGACCTGATTTCTTTCAATACCTGGTAACCATCCAGCTTCGGCAGCCGGATATCCAGCAAAACAAGATCGGCACCGTGTTGCTGAAACATCCTTAACGTTTCCCTCCCATCGGTGGCGGTAAACAATCCTGCACCTGTTTTTTCCAGCAGGTAAACCATCATTTCCCTGCTGAACAGGTCATCTTCACTTAAAAGGAGCTTCTTCCCGGCAAGCCGGGGAATCCCCGTAGCTGAAATACTGCTCTTTTCCGGTTTCAGGCTTGATTCAGGTTCAACCCTGTTAAGGGGAATGGTAAAATAAAATGTTGATCCTGAACCTTTCTCTGATTCCAGCCAAATTTCTCCCCCCATCAATGCGGTTAAACCTTTTGATATGGCAAGTCCCAGTCCCGTCCCGGAAATAATCTTTTTTGAAGAATTACTTCCGTGCTGGAACCTGTTAAAAATAATTTCCCGGTCTTTTTTGTCTATGCCCGTTCCCGTATCCTTTACGAAAAACATCAACTTATCCTCACCGGCTTCTGTTTTATAGCCGAATTCAATATATCCTTTATCAGTGTGTTTGAATGCATTGCTCAGAAGGTTGGAGATTATCTGCTGCAGGCGAAACTCATCGGCATAAATTACAGGCTGATCCTTAATGTTTTCCGGAAGCAGCAACCGGAATTCCAGGGGTTGCCCCTCCCTGTTGACGGCAAATGGCTCAAACTGGGCTTTAATGCTGTCCATCAGGTCATTTAAAAACACAACCGTCTTTTCGATCTTCATTTCTTCAGCCTCAAGCCTGGAAAGATCAACGATGCTGTCGATCAGGTGAAGTAATTTTTTGCCCGATTGGGAAATCACTTCTATATGCTTTTTATGTTTGTCATCTTTGGCCGAATTCGCAAGTATTTTTGTATATCCCATTATCGAATTCAACGGTGTACGTATTTCATGGCTCATATTTGCAATGAATGCCGATTTCAGATGATCGCTTTTTTCTGCCTTCTTTTTTGCTGTCAGAAGCTCCTTATTGGCATTTGCCAGTTTATTGTTGATGGCTACATACTCCTTGTTCAGTATGGCATAATCAAAGTTTTTTTCTTTCAAAAGGTTAACGGCCTCATCTGCTTCCTCTTTGGCTTTCTTAAGTTTAATTGTAAGTTTTTCAAGAGCTGCCTGCTGATAATTAAGTTTTTTGATATATAACTTTTCCCTTTCATCAGTTACCGTCATCATAAAAGCTTCCAGTGTTGAAGTTGGTATTGAATGCAGGGAGATCATTGCCGGAATGTGCTCACCTGATCCGGGACGCAACTTGATTGATTTTCTAACCGGATCCTTGAGGGTGCTTCCGGAAAGATTATTAAACAATTCAATGAATTCAGGATCGATGAAATCAGCGATTGGTTTTGAGATGATCTCTTCAACCGTACATTTTACCATGCCGGCAAAGGCTTTATTACAGTAAAGTACAGAACCATCAGGATTAAAAATAACAGCCCCTTCATTCATTTCCTCGATCATCTTCCGGTAGGTAATATTGGCATCATCGAGCACATAAATTTGTTCGCTCCCATCGCGCTGCACCACAACAGCATCTATTTCGCCGGTCCGGATAGCCTGAAGCATGTCGCGTGATTCCCAGAGCTCGCGGTTCGCCCTTTGAAGTTCCTCAACAAGTTCTTTTTTGCTTAAATTATGAAAATCCATTAGAACATATTATTACAAGCTAATCTGCTATAAGTTAACAATTCAGTGACCGGTTATTTTGCCATCTGTTTTTAACCCCCCAGCGGATTGTTTATTTTAGGAATATTCCAAACCAAGTCCGGCCAGTACTTCCCTGGTATTGGCCAGATCTCCGATAATTCTTTTTTCCGGGGCAGGCAGGATCCTGATAAGAGTGGGAATGGCAATAATCTGATCCTCCCTGGCCATTTCAGGTTTTTCATAAATATCAACTATCTCCAGCTCAAGATCAGCATCCGGATACTTCCTGCATATTTCAGTTATATTGTTTACGGCAATGATAGATCTTGGTGCAGATCCGGTAATGAATAATCTTAACAGATATTTTTTGCCGGAATGGGATGATTTTCCCCTGTTTTCATCCTGATTTTCCATCTTCTTCTTTTTCCTCTTCTTTTTTTTAAGGTTTATGACCGCTCACGCAGATCCAGCCCCACCAGAACTTTTTCTTCTTTTGACAGGTTCCCGATAATCTTCACGATTGGTTCAGGGAGCTTGCGCACCAG
>PXAP01000253.1 GCA_003567115.1 Bacteroidota bacterium | reverse complement strand
GATTCCGGGAT
Source organism: Bacteroidota bacterium (assembly GCA_003567115.1). Taxonomy (GTDB): domain Bacteria; phylum Bacteroidota; class Bacteroidia; order Bacteroidales; family PUMT01; genus PXAP01. The sequence goes on along the minus strand of PXAP01000253.1, from coordinate 3,237 downwards.
TCAGACAACTGCAGAAATATGCAGTCAGATGCGGGGGCGGCAGCAACCACAGGATGGGACTTTATGATATGGTAATGATTAAGGACAATCATATTGATGCTGCGGGGGGAATTCGCCCGGCCGTTGAAAAAATAAGGGAAAAATGTGGTAACAGGCTTAAAATTGAGGTTGAAGCGAGAAGTATGAGCGAAGTCGAAGAGGCCCTCTCATGCAAGATAGACAGGATCATGCTGGATAACATGAGCAGGAAGAATACGGCTATGGCTGTAAAAATGATCGGAGGGGCCTGCGAAACAGAGGCCTCAGGCAATATGACACTGGCAAAGATAAAACCGACAGCATTAACCGGAGTGGATTTTATTTCTGCCGGAGAGCTTACCAGTTCAATCAAAGCATTTGATTTCAGCTTAAAAGATAACACATAACCTTATAATACTGACACATGAGACATTATTACGATGTAGTTGTTGTGGGGACCGGACTGGCCGGGCTGACTTGTGCCATATATCTGAAAAAGGCAGGCACTAATGTCGTGGTAATAACCAAAGAATCAGCGATTAATGAAACCAACACCCTTTATGCCCAGGGAGGTATAATTGCCTCCGGAAAGGGTGATTCGGCAGAGCTGTTACGCAATGATCTGCTCAGGGCCGGATCAGGATATAATAACCTCAAGGCGGTGGATTTCTTTGTGGAGCACGGACCTTCACTGGTAATGGATTTTCTGGTTGATGAGGCAGGAATACAATTCAGCAGATCGGATGAAGGTGAAATCAATTATACAGAAGAAGCTGCTCACAGCAAAAGAAGGATAGTTCACTATGAAGATCATACTGGTGATAAATTAGAAAATTCACTGATAGGCTATGCAAAACAAACAGGAGTGGAATTTCTTCCCGGCTACACTGCAATTGATCTTATAACAAACGATCACCATTCACGCGATCCGCAGGAGATTTACAATGAAAGAGAGGTTTTTGGAATATATGCTCTCAATAACCCCAAGGGAGAAATCGAAGCATTTTTTGCCGGATATGTTGTCCTGGCAACAGGAGGTACGGGGAATCTCTATTACCACAGCACAAATCCGGTCTCTGCAACAGGTGATGGCATCAGTATGGCTCACAGGGCTGCAGCAGATATTATCAATGCAGAGTTTGTGCAATTCCATCCAACCCTTTTATTTCACAAGGATATCAAAAGATTTCTTATTTCGGAGTCGATAAGGGGAGAAGGAGGACGCTTAAAAGATCACCAGGGAAGGGAATTTATGAAAGAATATTCGGAAATGGGTGATCTTGCACCCAGAGATGTTGTATCCCGGGCGGTATATGACCAAATATGTAAAACAGGCAAGGAATACATGCTGCTTGACATTGCAAGCTATTACCAGGGCAGCACCACCCTTGAAAAAAGATTCTCAAAAATCTATTCTACCTGCATAGAAGGTGGTATAGATATTACAAAAGAACCTATACCGATTACGCCGGCAGCTCATTATTTCTGTGGTGGAATAAAAACAGATATAATAGGAAAAACCTCACTGAAAAATCTCTATGCCATTGGGGAAGTTGCGTGCACCGGACTGCATGGAGCAAACAGACTTGCTTCTGCCTCTTTATTAGAGGGATTGCTCTGGGGTAAATCCTCGGCCAACGATATAATAGATAACCCGCATGAGATCAGCAAACAGCGCTGTGATAATATACCGGACTGGGAAAAACCGTCAAATGCCGAAGCCTTTGATCCTCTGCTAATTGACCAGGATATGCAAGCTATCCGCCTTACTATGTGGAATTACGCGGGAATTATCCGTACAAGAAAAAGGCTTCGCCGGGCTGAGTCTGATCTGGACTATTATGCACACCGGATATTGAAATTTTACAAGGGTGCAGTAATTAACAAGGAGATAATCGAGTTGCGCAATTCTGTGGTAAGCTCCCAGCTTATAGTAGCTGCAGCATTAAAAAACAATAAATCGGCGGGCTGCCATTTTATCAGGCAATAGAACACACCCTCCCCTCCGGATAAACCGGAGATAACTTTAATACCTTAAATTCACCTGCATATCTCCCCCAGCCTAGTCCACATTATCATGCAAATAACCGTTATCAGATCTGAACTTTGGTCCTTTCTCTCCTTCATCGGAAAGAGTATAGCGGCTTACCGGATTATCCGAAGATTTTTTTGACATATTGATATTTATCTTTTTTCTTTCAAAAGCAGGCTGTCGCTCCATCTCTTCTAGCTCCTCCTTTTCATTGACATTAAGATAATTCTTTTCTTTCAGTTTATCTCCGGCCTCCTTAAGCTTTGCTGCACGATCATCGGTTCGCTGATCAGATAATCCTGAATCTTTCTCAAAATCAGCTTCATCATCATTGATTGAATAAACTTCTCTGCCCGTTCCTTTTACATCAAATTCGATTTTTCGTTGAAGATTATCAAGTTCATAAGGGTCTGACACTTTTTGTTTTTTTTCTCTCACCGTAAAACCTCCCTTTACAGTACCGCTCTCGGGAGTGGGAAAGTCATCCAGGGTAAGTTTTTCTATATCTTTGCGGCGTGTATATAGCTCAGGAATGGAATTCGATTCAAAACCGGTGGCTATTATTGTAACTGATATACTATTTCCGAGTGATTCCTCGAAGCAGGTGCCCCAGATAATATTGGTATTTGAAGCTGTTTCAGCAGTTACAAAATCGGTTATTTCACCAATTTCATCCATACTTACCTCGTCAACCCCTGAAGTGATGTTAAGCAAAATATTTTTTGCCCCGCGTATATCATTGTTATTAAGTAAGGGTGAAGTGATAGCTCCATGAATAGATTCAAGGGCACGGTTTTCTCCTTCTGCGGTAGAAGAACCCAGAACTGCGACCCCGCTGTTGGACATTACAGTATGAACATCGGCAAAATCAACATTAACATGGCCGTGGACAGTAATAATCTCTGCGATTCCCTTGGCTGCACTTGTCAGAACATCATCGGCCCGGGAAAAGGCTTCACTTATTTTAAGGTCGCCGAAAACTTCACGCAGCTTCTCATTATTAATAACCAGGAGCGAATCTACATGCTCTCTCAGCTCATTAATGCCATCCACCGCCTGGTTGATGCGCAACTTACCTTCAAATTTGAAGGGGATGGTTACAATGGCTACTGTAAGCAGTCCGTTCTCCTTTGCCGCTTTGGCAATTACAGGGGCGGCACCTGTTCCTGTCCCCCCGCCCATGCCGG
>PXAP01000120.1 GCA_003567115.1 Bacteroidota bacterium | reverse complement strand
ATATCCTGGGTAATTATCTGCTCTTCTGTTTCCTGGTCACTTACCGGTGGGGGGCTGGGTGTCGGGGGTGCTGCCTCCTGTCTTTGTGGCTGTGCAATTCCTGATCCGTCATCATCAGTGCCGAAACTTATTATTATACCTTCTTCGCCAGGCAGGGGAAGGGGAGTAGATAAGCCAAGAAATAAAACAATAATTCCTATTACCACATGAAAAATCGTGGTTCCGATAATACCTTCTCTATGTTTTTCGAATAACTCCAGCATGTTATCTGGCACTTGTTGCAAGTATCAGCCTGTACCTGTTGTTTTGAGCAATATTCATTACTATTACCACCTGTTCCATGGGAACGTTCCTGTCCACATGAAGTGAAATTGTCGGTTCAGCCTCACCTCCCAATCTCTCCTGCAAAACCCGTTCCAGATTTGCAGTTTCTACCGGTGTAGTTTCAACATAAAATTCATGGTTACGTGTAATTGATACGGTAGTAATTGGATTCGCCATTGTCTGGTGTTCGCTTTGCGGCAGAAGCAGCTTAAGGGCATTGGGAGCGATCAGTGTTGAGGTGATCATGAAGAATATCAGTAACAGAAACACAATATCTGTCATTCCTGACATACTGAATCCGGCTTGTATCTTATTTCTGGTACGCAGTGACATCTTTGATGATTGTTTATGATAAAAAATATATTATCCTGAAGATTCTTTCTTAAAAAGAATTAATTCACGGGTTCATTAAGCAGATCCATGAATTCGGTAGTATTTGCCTCCAGTCTGAATACCACATTCTCAACCTTTGCTACCAGGGCATTGTAGGCAAGAAAAGCTATAATGCCAACCATCAGTCCGGACATAGTAGTGATCATGGCTGTATAGATACCATTGGATAAAAGACCAACATCAATATTTGCTCCTGCCATGGACATATCGTAAAATGCCCGTATCATGCCCATAACGGTACCAAGAAAGCCTATCATAGGTGCTGCACCTGCAGTTGTTGCCAAAAAGGGCAGGCCTTTTTCAAGTTTATACACTTCAAGTTTTCCCACATTTTCGACAGCAGCATTTATGTCATTAAGAGGACGACCTATCCGGCTGATTCCTTTCTCAATCATTTTGGCAACGGGGTTTTCTGATGACTGGCAAAGGGTAATAGCCGAATCCAGTTTATCATCATGTATATAATCCTTAATTTTATTCATAAAATTGAGATCTACCTTTTCTGCTTTTTTTATGGCAAAATAACGCTCAAAAAATATATATACGGCCACAACCGACAATAATATAATTGGGATCATTACCCATCCCCCCTTAAAAGCGAGTTCCAGGTATGACATGGTAAGTTCTCCCTCTTCCTGCATATGTTCCAGATTATTATTCAGGGTATCTGAGAGATTGATCTGAAGTGAAATCAACTTGTTCATATTTGATAAATGTTGAGATTAAAGTAGTTAATAAAATAATCAACCTGTTTATAACTCATTTAGGAATGATTTGCCAAAATTACATCAATCATTGTAAATAAAAACACAAAAGCAGATATTTTGGTATATTTTTATCCGGATAAATTGTGGATAAATTCAATATAGATCATTTATTAAGGCACAGCATTCATATTCTGGACTTCAAATTAATGAATCATCAATGGGCCGCGTTACACAAAAAGGCATGAATGTCACATCTTTTTTATATTGCTGAAAGAGAATAATAACGTATGTGTGATCGACGTAGACAAAACCTCATGTGTAACATCAACTTTTGTCTGTGTCAGGCAGATGAGGTTTTTTTCCGGTGAGAACAGCATGTAGATATCTTATTCGGTTTCTTTGCTAAATGCAGGGGTTATCATATTCCAGTACCGGCTCATTAATTGATCAAATGAGTCAAACTCTTCCCTGTAAAACAGACCTACCCCCTGTGTATACGGGGAAAGGTGCGGTCTTATCATATTATCATTCGCCCTGGTAAATGCTTTAAGCCTCAATTTGCCGCTACCGGTCAACTTAATATCAACGTCAAAATCTCCAACAAGGTTACTTGTGTTGGTCTGGCGTCCTCCTACATCAACATGCCCGTTTATACTGACCCTGTCGTTCAGAACCTGAGTTGAAAGAGCAAGTTCTACTTCATCAGGGGTTATTTCATCACCAGGTCTCCAGTTGACACCAAAGTCCACATCCCTGCTTAGCTGGGAAAGCCAGTTACTCAGTTGATTGGAGAAGAATTCACTTACGGTGGTAATGCCGGCTTCAGTGGCACTCATACCAAGGGAACTGCCCATATCCGGGCCTGACATATCCCGATCGGGCAGGAAATTGTTTATTACAAGCAGTGCAAGGAACTGCCTGTTTCTTTTTTCTTCAGTATTGAGGATTCCCTGTACATTTCTTCGCGTGTCGGGATCAGCTGTGGGAAGGTCTATATCGAAACTGATATCGGGGGTCATCAGTTTGTCTTTCATAATAATCTGGCATTCAACAGGCACACGTCTTGAGTAAATGTCATTATTGCCGTTGCTGAACGGTGCCATTAATGTATTAAGGGGAGCCCTTAACCGGTAAGAGGCTCTCAGGTCAATGGTTGCGTCAACAGGATCTCCGTTCCATATTATTCTCCCTCCGCGCTCTATGTCAAATCGCTTGTTTATAACATTTTGCAGGGTGAATAAATAATCTCCCTGCTCCATAATATATTCGCCGTACATGGTGAGCTGCCCCAGGGGATTTATCTCCATTTTAATTGAACCATTACCGCGCCCGCGGATTATATCTCCTATTTTTGAATCGAAGATAATCTGCACTTCGGCTTCAGGTGTAACATCCAGGTCGAGATTAAGCTGCAGGCCTGAAAGGTCTACATCATATCTTATGATATCCTGTTTTTGGCCGTTATCCATCACAGGGTCACGGGTAAAAGTCAGAAAATGCAGCTCTCCGACTTCAGGGTTTTTTTGTACTGGGATGAAAAACCTGGTATTCTGGTTGGTCCGGGCTGAAATATTCATCAGGATGTTATCGGTCGGACCGGTTATGGAAGCAAGTCCGCTGGTTATAATTCTTCCGTAGAACATTTCATTGTCCCTTTCGGTGGTATTCATAGCCATGAAATTGTCAGGCTGCAGGTAAAGGTCAAGGCTGAAATCACGAAAATAGTTGCTGGATACTGTACCGCTGGCAAGGCAGGTATTATGGTTGGCATCATAAACGAGAAGATCGTTGAAAATAATATCATTATTAGTGATTTCCACATCATGGGTAAAGTTGTACCGTGTTTTCAGATAATCAACCGTAAAGGAAGCTTTTTGTAAAGCAAGGTTACCGTTAAATATGGGTTGTCTGATATTACCTTCAAGTTTGAGTTCACCGCTTGTTATTCCCCTGAGATCGGCAAATATTTGATCCAGGTATCCGTCAAGTGTGCGAAGGTTGATTTTATTAAGTTCAATATCAAAATCAAGCAGACCACCATCCGTCATATATTTGCCATCAATATTGATAATCCGGTCAGATCCGCGATCACTGAAAGTGTGTATGGAGATACTACGGTCGTTGTTATTCCACTGGCTTATGATACTCAGATCTCCAAAGTCCTGATGATTCAAAAACAGTTCGTTTATTTCCAGGTCTGTTTTTATGACAGGGTTATCGTATACATTACAAAAGGCAGCGTTTCCATTAATAATACCGGCAAAATGAAAGTTGCTAACAGCAGAAAGGAGTTCAATATTTTCAAGGTCTATATTGATAAATTCAAAATAAAGGGAGTCATAGGGATCTTCTGAAAGCTTACCATTCAGCTTAAAATTCTGTCCGCCGGTCATACCGAAAATGAAGTTGTCAACCCGGTAAGAGGTGGAATCGATCCTTACCCTGCTTCTGCCGATATGCCATAGAGAATCTGCAATTATTATATCGGAAGGAAATATGTCGATATCAGCTGTGGGGATATTTCTTGTCCGGCTTTTTTCAAACCTTGCAGAAGCAATAAGATTGCCCTTGTAGGTAGGTTTATCCTTTTTATTGTCCCATCCGGTAATAAAACCAACACTGTCATTTTGTACAGTGGACTGAAGGTTTATATTTTCCAGTTCAAAATGATTGCCGGCAATTGCATGACCTATTCTTGATCTGACGGTGAATACCGAGTCATTTGATTCAGTATTGAAAGTTATATTCTTATATATGTGGCTGTTGATTTTCAGTTTGTCACTGAATACACTAACCTCTGAAATATTGCCCTGCGGGTTATAGATACCCTCGATCCTGGTTCCGGAGGCAATTGATAATTCCGGGATAAAAAATTCAGTAAAATCTTTTGTGTCCTTTATATGAAGGTTAAAGGAGAAATCGTTGCCCGCAATTTCTGCCATACTGTTTGTATGTCTTCCATAGGAAGGTATATACTTATTTATAAATTGATGAAGGGATTCAATAATAGTGGCAAATTCATAATTTCCGGCAATACGGCCGTCAGCCAGGTTTGAATTAAGGATTAACTCTTTTTGGGGGGCGTTGCCGGTTGCGCTGAGGCTGAGGTTTTCAATATCAAAAATATGATCCTGCTTTTCAAATACTGCGTTAATAAGGCTTACCTTCCCGTTAAGATTATCCATGTTACTACCTTTGAAGTTTGCAGTCGATAAAAAAGATAGTGTCAGATCCGGCTCTTCTTTTTCAAGCTTAAGCTCATAAAGGCGCGCTCCGGACACATTTGCCGAAAAATCAAACTCCGGTATTTCATCTGAAAGATCAATGCTGCCGAGAAACTCCAGAATAATGTTAGGGTCGTTAATATATGCCGATCCCTCGAATTTTCTGTCTGCCAGTTCACCTGTAAGTTGAACATGCTTGTAACTGTAATCAAAAAGCTTTACTGAATCTATTGTTCCCTCCAGGTTGGCATGAATGCCTGAATGTGTTGAAATTTGTCCTTTGAGTCCGGCATCAAATGTTAAATTTCCAATCTGATCAGATCCGGCAAGTGATCCTGCATCAAAGTGAATAGCTCTCAATCTTCCGTTAAAATCAAGTATATTATCCGAATCCGGCTGAAGGGAAAGATCGGTTATCAGGCTACCCAGGTCTGATCTGAGCTCACCGTATGCAACAAAATCGTCTATAAACCCGGTAAATTTACCGCTGTAGGAAAGTTTACCCAGGGCAGATAAATTAAGGGGTATATTTGTTCCTCCCTTTTCATGGTCATACCACCCGGCTTCCCTGATATCTCCGGTTGAAGAGATAAAGCTGTGAAGGTCAAGAAAAATAAATGTCTCGCTGATATCAGGCAGGCCAATCAAATTGAAGTCTGTATGAAGTGAGGTTTCATTAAAACTGCTTAAATGAACATCAGTTCCTTTAAGGTTGTTTATTTTGCCGGTTACGTTTCCTGACATGAGCACTTCCATATCTACATCTTTAAGGCCTGGTGCAAAATAGGCGATATCTTTAGCCCTTATAAAAGAGGGGTTGAACTTGCTGTTAACAGTGACATGATTTACAAAATCACCAAAATCTTCAAATCCCCTGAAATCCATATGAAAGTGATTAAGGTCGAGTCTTGAGCCGGGAGTCAGGATCTTAAGATTATTAATATTTATTCCTGATGCTGAGATACTGTTTTCTGATGTGAAATGGTCAATGGCGAACCCGCTTTTCTCCTTGAAATTAAGGTAATTTAGAGTGAAGTGAACCGAATCGGTGGTTTTATGTATCCTGTTGACCAGAAAATTCAGATCGTTTATTTCAATATCCTGAAAATTTAATCCGTAGTCAACAGCCTGTCTATGGTAATTTCTGTGTGACAGTCTGGTATCTTTAAAATGTACTGCATTTATGGTGAAGTCCCATTTGGCTTTTGTTGTATCTTCTGATGCAAGGGCATCGATAATAAACTGCAGGTTTAAAACCGAATCTGCATTTGTCCGGAGATTTATCCGGGCATTCTGTAAAATGATCTGGTTAAAGTCGATACTTCTTTCGGATCTGTTGAGATTTTGAATTGTGGCAGAGAGCCTTGCGGCTTGAAGTAAGGTGTCACCCTGCTGGTCTTCAATATGAATATCCCGCAATAACAGCCTGTTGAAAAAAACAATATCTACTTTTCCTACTTTGAAATTTGCATCGAGGTTTTTTGAGACCTCTTTTGCAATTTGCCGGGTGAGGAGGGTCTGCACCGAGGGCCATTGTACCAGAACCCAGGTCACGGCAGGAATTGCTATTATAATCAGTGCAGTTATTGCTGCTATTTTGTATAATTTTTTGATAGCTTTGGGGATTTATATTCTAACGTATAAAAATAACAAAAAGTTCATATATAGCTCTTTTATTATTAAATATATAATGTCTGTAAAAATAATTGGAATAGAATCTTCATGTGATGATACCTCGGCAGCTGTGGTTGTTGACGGTACAATAATGTCTAATGTAATTGCCGGTCAGGATGTTCACCGGGAGTATGGGGGTGTTGTTCCCGAACTGGCATCCAGGGCTCATCAGCAAAATATTGTTCCGGTTGTGGATGTTGCTTTGCGAAATGCCGGCCTGTCAAAGGGTGATATTTCTGCTGTAGGGTTTACCCGGGGACCGGGTCTTATGGGGTCGCTACTTGTGGGAACATCGTTTTCCAAGGGGTTTGCTCTGGCCAGGGATATTCCTCTTATAGAAGTTAATCATTTGCATGCTCACATAATGGTGCATTTCATGAAGGAACCCGGAATTGATCCGGTATTTCCTGAGGTTCCATTTATTTGTCTTCTTGTATCCGGCGGGCATACGCAGCTTGTCATGGTCAGGGACCACCTTTCCATGGATATTATCGGACTTACTATTGATGATGCTGCAGGAGAGGCTTTTGACAAATGTGCCAGAATCATGGGGTTGCCCTACCCGGGCGGACCATGGATTGACAGGTACGCCAGGAAAGGCAATCCCCGGGCTTATACTTTTCCCCGACCTTCGGCAGACGGTCTGAATTACAGCTTCAGTGGCCTGAAGACCTCTTTTCTCTATTTTCTGCGCGACCGTGAAAAGAAGGAATCCGGATTCATGGAAAGAAATATTAATGACCTTTGTGCATCACTGCAATACACAATAGTTGAAATACTTTTGGATAACCTTGTCAGGGCATCGGTAAAGACAGGCATAAATAAAATAGCCCTTGCCGGAGGTGTTGCGGCTAACTCATGCTTAAGGGAATCTGTAAAATGTTACGGGCAAAAATATAACTGGCAGGTTTTTTTGCCAAAACCGTCTTATACCACCGATAATGCAGCGATGATTGCCATAACTGCTTACTATAAATATCTTGAAAAAGATTTTTCTTCACAGAGTATTGTTCCTGAAGCCAGATTTAGTTTTAATGCATAAGGAGACCGGCTCAGATTCTGACCCCCATAATGATAATATCATCAACCCGTTCAAATGATCCCTGCCACTCTTCCAGCTCCTTTAGCAGGATACTCCTTTGCTCAGGCATGGGTTTTTCATGAATATCAATCAGTAACTGCTTGAGGCGTTTTATCATGAATTTTTTCCCTTTGGGTCCGCCGAACTGGTCCTGGTATCCGTCGGACAGGGTGTATATGACATCTCCGTCTTCCAGTTCTACCTCATGGTTTGTAAAAGGTTCATCTGCCCTGTCATGTATTCCTATGGGCATTTTGTCTCCCTTGATCTCAATTAGTTCATTGTTGCGGATAATGATCAGAGGATTGTTTGCCCCGGCAAATTCAAGACTTTTGTTTTCCCAGTCCAGTATGAACAGAGAGACATCCATTCCGTCCTGTGCTTCACCGCTTTTGCCTGTCTGATGAAGTGAGGCAATCACCTGCTCGCGCAGCTGATTGAGAATTTCGGCTGCTGTGACATTGTCGGGGCTTTTATTAACTATTTCATTCAGAAAGGCAATTCCGAGCATACTCATAAAACCGCCGGGTACTCCGTGTCCTGTACAATCTGCCGCCACCGATATGATCCTTTTATTGAGTTTGGTAAGCCAGTAGAAATCGCCGCTTACAATATCCCTTGGGAGAAATAGTATAAAACGCCGGGGCAGTAATTCTTTGACATAGTCACCCGGAGGGAGTATGGCAGTTTGTATCCTTCGTGCATATTCGATACTGTCGGTGATGTTCTTGTTTTGTACAGCAATCTTGTCATGCTGAGCTTCTATCTCCTCTTTTTGTTTAACGACCTCTGCAGTACGTTCTCTGACAATCCCTTCAAGGATTATTTTTTCTTTTTCCAGCCTCCTGGAGTTTAAGATCACTATGGCATAAATAAACAGGGATAAAAGTATTAAATAACCGATATAGGCTGAGATTGTCCTGTGCCAGGGCGGATTAATGTAGAATTCATATACAGCTTCACTGCTTTCCGTTCCGTAAACGTTCCTTGACTTAACCCTGAATGTGTAATAACCTTCTCTCAGATATGTATACAGGGCCCTTGTTTCTTCTGTCCATCCCGACCAGTTCATATCTTCCCCCTCAAGGAACCAGCTGAATTCGGTTTTATCATGACTGTCAAAGAAAGGTGATGCAAATTCAAATTCCAGCCTGTTGTTGGAAAAACTCAGCCTGGGTTTAAGTTCATCGGGCTGGGTATGGGCTAACAGCTTCCTGTTTTCATTGATTATCCTGTAGTTGGTTCCGTTAAAAAGAACCGAATCTATCTGACTTATGGTTACTCTTCTTATAAGAGACTGGAATGGCTGCTGATAATCACGGCTGATATTTTTATTGAAGCTGAACAGGTTGCCGGATATACCAAACCAGACAATATTATCCTCATCAGGATAGATCACATCACACCAAACCGGTGGAAGCGGCCTGAATGCAGTATTGTCCGGTTCAAAAGAACCATCTTCCCGATGATGAATTGTTGTGATCCACCTTTCCTGATCATCAAAAGCTGAAGCCCAGATCAGGCCCTCGTCGTCTTTGATAAACTGAAAAATACCCGATTCCGGCTTCCCGGGAACATTTTCAAATCTTTTGTCAGGATGAAAGGTTCCGCTGGTTTCGTCAAAATTGTAAATTCCGTCAGATGTAGCAAAAATAAACTCTTCTTCGAATTCATGTATGTGGATATCTTTCAGCAGATCAGGCAGTCCGTTTTCGCCGGTGAAATATCCGGAAACCGTGTCATTTTCTTTAAAGTCCACCTTTATCAGTCCGTTGACATAGGTGCCCAGCCACAGGTTGCCTTCTTTGTCCTCCTTTATGCATCGAATTTCATCATTAACTCCGTTTATTGAAGTATACTCCCATCGGTTGTCTTGGAATTCCAGGTATTCAATCTCACTTGCCATTCCGAGATATATCCTTCCGGGATGGTGTTTTGAAACCAACACTGAAAAGCAGTTATGTGTCTTGTCTTCCAGCTGGTCTGTTATTGACTCGACTCTTCGGTATTCATCAATTGTGAAAACACCGCCCTGTGTACCGGCAATGAGTATTTTCCCCAAACCTGGTATTTCAGTAACGGCAAAACTCCATGCTGCGATTCTTATATCCTCTATCTGCCTGAACACGGGCATATTGTTTTGAGTAAATTCAAGGTAGAAAACTCCGTTCATTGTGGCAACATAAAGAGTTTCGTTGAAACGGATGATATCGGAAACCAGTCCCCTCAAACCACTCTCTTCACCAAAGGATCTTAACGGATTATGAAGTTCAACCGAGGCGATGCCATTATTCATAGTGAGCCAGAGAGGTTCCTGCAATCCGTCCTTATGATTATTATATACGGCACTGATCATTTGATCTCTGAGCCCGTTTTCAGAATTAACAATCTTGCTGATATCTCCGGAAGGATCTGTAATTATTACACCTCCGAACAGTGTTGCGAAAGCATAAAAACCTCCTGGCAGGGTGGTGGCATTATAAAGGTAATTCTGCTTAAGAAAATCCTGTGCATCCGGGGAAAGAATGTCATCACTTAATTCGCCGGTCAGCTTGTTGTACCGGTAAACTCCGTTCTCTCCGGTACATATAAGTACATGGTCATTGTTAAAGGGAAGGATTTCAAAAATATTTTTTCGTTCAAAAAAGCCGCCGTTCCTTGCAACAGAGTAACCTTCGTTTTCGAGTTTGACAAGGCCTTTAAGGAATGTTCCGGTATAAAGTTCATTATCAATTACAAAGGTTAGAAAAGGAGAGATATTTTCCTCTGTGCCGGAAATTCTTCTTGCCCTTATCTCTTTATGGTCATAGATGAATATAGTGGAGCTCGATGCAAAGTAAACTGTGTCGTAAATAACATAGGTTTTCCATATATCACTGAAATCAATATGAGCCGAATCTATCAGGTGTATCAGCGTTCTGTAGCCGAGTAATCCTGTTTCATCGGGTGCAAGATAACCAAGTTCTCCGACAGCGCCGACAAATATGGTCCCGTTTTCATCCATATCAAGGCTTCTTACCGGTGAATTGTTGGGAACAGGAATATTCCGCCAGTTTTGCCCGTCAAATTCCAGAACCCCGCGATCATTATTCCCAAAATACATGACCCCTCTTTTATCCTGCACCATGCTCCAGTTTTGTTCACTTGCACCATATTCCAGATTATCAAAATTCCTTATAAATGGAATGCCGTTACTGTTTATCTGCCCGCTTATCCCGGTTGAAATAAAAAACAACGATAAAAAAAACAATACGATTTTACGCTTCATTAAATTAATGGAGATTTAGTAGCTTCATATGAGTGATTATGCTGAAAACAAAAAAGCAATATAAAAAAATAACAGTTATACCCGCGTTTTGCATTTTAACCTTTCTACGTAAAATTAAGAATATTGTTACCCTATAACCAAGGGTTAAACAGGAAAGTGCTTATTTTTTAATACCAGCCTTTTGGACCGGCATTACAAAGAAGAGGCAGATGCGGTTTTATCCACCGGGGGGTGGAGTTTTATTACAACCGGTTAATTTATAAGGCAATTCAATTTTATTAACATTTATCCTGTAAAAAACAAGAGGTCAAAATTTTGTTCAAAAAATACAAAATTTTGACCTTCGGATTTAGCATAACCTGAAAAACCATACAATTTATCATTACCTCTTCTGAATTAATTAAATCCCGATAAATAGTGCCTCATCTTTTTTTTGAACAGCAGGAAATTTTAACCTATTTTTGGTTACATGTATGCCGGTGAAAAAAACAATACTATTTACAGGGCCTTTTTATTATTCCTGGCACTCTTCTTTTACCATGACCTTTACAGCTCCCAGGAATGGCAGGTCATGGAGCTGGAACCGTTACGCACTGCAACGGCGGTATCAGAGAACAGTCATACAGGATTTATACTCGAACAGAAGATCTCCGGCCTGTATTGTGCAGAATTTATGACAGACAAAGGGTCGTTTACAAGAATTGAGGGAACCGGGTACAGTACGGCCGGTGAATATGGTGAGCCCATGTTGCCGGTAGTGAGCAGGCTGATAGAAATACCCCGCGGGGCAATGGTCCAATTCAGGATAATTTCCTTTCAGGAAGAGATTATCGACCTTGTATCTTACGGTTTTCAAAACCCTTTGTTTCCCTATCAGCCCTCCCTGTCAAAAAGCGTGCAGGAGAGGCAAACGGAGTTAATGTACCTTGAGGAAAGCTATAGTAAGGATCAATTTGTCGGACAGGAAATAGTAGATATCGAGGAGCTTGGCATTATGAGGGGCCGGCAAATAGGAAGGCTGCGTTTGGCTCCGGTTCAGTATAACCCGGTAAAGAATAAGCTCAGGGTGCTGAGTGAAATTAAAGTTGAAATCATTTTCAAGGATATTGATATTGCATCTGAGATGAAAAAAGGGTTGTATGATTCACCTCATTTTGAATCCTTTTTGGCTTCACGGCTTTTAAATTACCGGGAGGACATGAGGAAAACCTATTTTCATGGCGGTCCGCTGAAATATGTTATACTCTCACACCCCATGTTTGAAGAAGACCTGCGTGAATTTGTCCGGTGGAAGACAAGAAAGGGTTTTGATGTAATTGAACTTTACAGGGGACAGGAGGATGTAGGGGATACCCCTTCAGAAATGAGGGCTGCCCTGGCGGAAATATATCATTCCGCCACCCCGGATAATCCGCCACCCACTTTTCTGCTGATCGTGGGAGATCATGAACAGATACCTGCGTTCCAGTCTTCCGGGCATGTTACCGATCTGTATTATGCAGAATATGACGGGGATGGTGATTTTTTCCCCGATCTCTTCTACGGCAGGTTCTCTGCCGGTAATACCGGGGAGCTGCTTCCCCAGATTGAGAAAACACTAACTTATGAGCAGTTTCAATTCCCGGAAACGGGATTTCTTAATGAGGCTGTGTTTATAGCCGGGGTCGACTCAAGGCATGCCCATATTCATGGTAACGGACAGATTAATTACGGGACGGAGTATTATTTCAACGGCAACTTTGGAATTAATGCCCATGCATACCTGGTACCGCATGAAAGTGGTGTAGCTGAAAGAATAAAAGAGAGGATGTCGGAAGGAGCGGGATTTGTCAATTATTGCGGGCATGGTTTCCCCGACCGTTGGGATAACCCGAGGTTTTCAATTGATGATATATCTTCTCTGGGCAATTATGGTAAATATTCATTGATGATCGGCAACGCTTGCGGAACAAGCAGATTCGACCGTGATGAATGTATAGCCGAAGCATTTTTACGTGCCGAAAATAAGGGGGCAGTAGGTTATATAGGTGCATCCAATGATGCTTACTGGGACGAGGACTTCTACTGGGCAGTCGGGGTTGGACCCGTATCTGCAAATCCTCTTTACGGGGATACCGGACCAGGGGCATATGACCGGCTGTTTCATGCGCGGGGAGAACCGGCTTCTGAATGGTATGTTTCGCAGGGTCAGATCCAGCAGGCAGGAAATCTGGCCGTTACCGAAGGTGCCACTACCGGGCGCTCCAGATATTACTGGGAGATATATCATCTTATGGGCGACCCTTCGCTCATGATATATTTTTCCGAACCGGATACTTTGTCCATGGAGTACCAGGGTATTCTGGGTGCCGGGACCACTGAGCTGGCGGTCAGTACCGATCCGTATACCTATGTTGCCCTTTCGGGGGAAGGGGAGCTTATTGATGCAAAATATTCGGATAAAAATGGTATTGCCAGGCTTGTTTTTGACCTGCCCGGTGAGGGCGGGGAATACAACCTGGTGGCCACCCGTGAAAACAGGCAGCCATATACCGGCAGTATAACGGTCGGACCGGTTTCAGAAGCCCTGGTGACATTAAAATCATTTACCATAGGTGACAGCCGGTATAACAATAACGGTATTGCCGAAGCCGGTGAAATGATTGATATTGAACTGGTGCTGAAAAATGCCGGGGGAGAACCGGCAGAAAATATTGGAGTATCTCTGGCATGTGATAATAATTATATAAGCCTTAATGATACAATTTATGAAATAACCTTAATTGAGCCGGGTAAGAAAATAGTGGTTGATAATGTATTTGTTTTTGATATATCCAGGGAAATACCGGATGGCGAATCTTTGTTTTTTACCCTTGAATTTTACAGTGAAGATACGGTAAGCGGGAAATCTCATTTTGCAATAGATGTTTCTGCCCCGGAGATTGAAATACTCAGGGTTTGGGTAGATGATTCAGACAGTGATGAACCGGATGGTTTTCTTATGGCGGGTGAAACAGCCGGCCTGGTTGTTGAGCTGTTAAACAGCGGTTCTTCCCCGATTTCTGATGCCCGGTTCGTGATATCAGACCGGGAGGGGGCACTGAATTTTCATAAAAACCTGATAAAACAAGAAGTTATCCGGGCCGGTGACACCATTCAGCTTCCGTTCACAGCTACTGCCGATTATAATTTAGCTTACGGCAGCAGGCTTATTCTGGAGATGGTAACCGAATCGGAGGGATTTACCTCTGAAAACGGGTTTTATTTTATGGCAAATACTGTTTATGAGGATTTTGAGGATGGTGAATTTGGTTTCAGACCGTGGGAAACAGATTCTGAAAAGGGGTGGATCTTCAGCAGGGAATCATTACACGGCCGTTACAGTCTCCGATCCGGAAAGATTGGCCATTCCGGCACCTCTGAATTACAGATAAAAATGGCAGTTGCCGAAGAGGGCGATATTTCATTTTTAAGGAAGCTGTCATCAGAAAGAGGCTACGATTTTCTGGAGTTTTATATTGATGATGATCTGATGGGGAAATGGAGCGGTT
>PXAP01000227.1 GCA_003567115.1 Bacteroidota bacterium | reverse complement strand
CCGGCACCAATCAGAAAAGCTGCTTCAAAATATTTATAGCTGAGCCCATCTGCCCTGTAGGAGGCCAGCAGCTTGTCTGTTGCAGGAAGCAGAAAGAGCATTGCTATCAGTGCAGGATGAAGCCTGTGCAGCGGGGTGAGGCTGCTTACTATCATGATAAAGAGGAAGGCGGGCAGCAAAGTCCTTTCCTGCAGAAATAAATATTTGTTGTTGAGCCAGATAAGGTAAAACCCCATGGTCATTACCAGCACCATTGCAATGATCTTGGAAACAAGTGAGTAGTGCGGGAGATAGTCTGCAAGCACCTCATAGAGAGGCATGGGGTTATGGTCGAAAATCATCTGCCGGTATGTATCCGAAGCCAGGGAAGGCCACCAGGCAATTACCGTCAGAAGCGGGATGAGCAGGTAGCCCAGGGTTGCATTTTGTTTTAACAGTCTCAGCAGCATTAAAAACAGCTATTGGGGTTCTGGTTTCATTAGAAAATATTTTAATTAAATCATTGGTCTTATGGACCTTACCATAACAATATTTTGACTTTCAGTCGATTTTACATGCAATATGTGATTCTTTTAGCTAAAGAAATCAGATGTAAAATTCATTGTATTTTGTGAAAATATTGAAAATATTGTCATGGACGGTTCATTTTATTGATTTCTTCCGGCCTTTCTGTGTTTCACCGGGCAGACAAAGGCCGGTTTTTTCCGGAGTATTTCCGGGGAATGCAACCGCACGATATGATACGGGATCTTTCACCGGCCGGACCCTTCCTGTTTACAATATATCCTTCCCTATATCCCTGCGGTAATACATTTTGTCAAAGCTGATCAGCCCGGCTGTTCTGTAGCACTCCTTCAGAGCCTCCTCCATGGTGTCTGCCAGTGAGCTTACCGCCAGCACCCTTCCGCCGTTGGTAATAACTTTGCCCTTTTCAGGTTTTGTGCCGGCATGAAATATAATGCTTTCGGTGCTTCCGGCAACTTTTTTTCTGTCAGGATCGCCGGCTTCAGTGCTGCCGGTGCCATCGGTGTCGCTGCAGGCCGGCCCGGTCTTCACACTTTCGCCGGCAACTCTTTCCAGTCCCTTTATTTCCAGTCCTTTTTCATAACTGCCGGGATAACCTCCTGAAGCCAGCATTACCGATGCCACTGCGCGCGGGTCGATGTCAATTTTGTGCTTATCGAGCTCTTGCTTATCAACAGCCAGGAACAGTTCAAGCAGGTCATTTTTGATGCGCGGGATTATCGCTTCCGCTTCCGGGTCGCCCATTCGCACGTTATACTCGATCATATAGGGATTACCTCCCACGTTCATAAGCCCGAGGAAGATGAACCCGCGGTAATCGATATTTTCCCCCTGCAGTCCGTTGATGGTCGGCTGGATAATTCTTGTTTCCACCTTTTTCATGAATTCCCTGCCGGCAAAAGGGACCGGCGATACGGAACCCATGCCGCCGGTGTTGGGGCCGGTGTCATTCTCTCCTATGCGTTTGTAATCCTTCGCCTCGGGCAGCAACAGGTAATTTTTCCCGTCAGTAAGCACGAAGGCCGACAGCTCTGTGCCGTCGAGAAACTCCTCGATCACCACCGTGGTGCTTGCATCGCCGAATTTGCCTTCAAGCATGCTTTTCAGCTCCCTCTCCGCCTCCCGCTGGTCGTCAATTATCAGCACCCCTTTCCCTGCCGCCAGCCCGTCGGCCTTCAGCACCCAGGGAGGTTTCAGGGTCTCCATAAACCCCCTGCCCTCATTAATAGTCTCTCTGGTAACAGAGAGCGACCTTGCAGTTGGGATACCGTATTTTTTCATAAACTGCTTGGCAAAAGACTTGCTCCCTTCCAGCAGTGCCCCGCACCTGCCGGGGCCTATCACCGTAATACCTGCCAGCGGCCCTTTATGGGCGTTGCCCTTTGTTTTCGCCGTCTTTTTTACTTTCTTGCTGATCTTCCCGGCCATCTCCTCCGTCCCTTTCATTGCTACCGTTTCTGCCGTACCTTTACCGCCGCCTTTGCCGTCGTGGTCACCTTTATCGCCGGTCTTGTCATTATCCCCGACTTCTTCTTTACTGCTGGCCTTGCCGCCCTGGTCTGCTGCTTTGCCGCCGGCCTTGCCGTCAGCCCTGTCTCCTTCTTTGCCGCCCTGGCCTCCGTTCTTAACTGAAAGGTTTCCGGCTCCGGTAAAGTAGTCCTTTATCCCCCTAACAAGAGGCTCCTCCGGCCCCACCACCACCATCTCAATTTTATTTTCCAGGCAGAAGTTGCCGATAGCCTCAAAATCATTCACCTGCAGGGTGACATTCTGCCCCAGTGCCTGTGTTCCCGCATTGCCCGGGGCAATAAACAATTTGTCAAGCAGTCTGCTTTGTGAAATTTTCCATGCCAGAGCATGCTCTCTTCCACCGGATCCTAAAATAAGTACGTTCATAAGGAATTATTGGATTTTGATATGCTGTCAAATATAGCAATTTTACTATTTTTTTGCCCGACCAAAAATACAACTTAACAGAATGTTTTGGACTACTTTTTTTTATTACATCATATTTTCAGGTCAGTCCGCACAAATAATTTCCTGTGGTTTGCTAGTCAAAATTTTACGTGCAAAAATCTGATGAAAATTTACGTAACTTTTCATCAGGCAATTTCGTTAATTGATTACCGGATTTTGTAAATTAGCCAAAAAAATACCGGGTTAGCTGTACAGATTAAATAAATTAACGTACTTTTATTAGTTGAAGGTTTGTAAGGTAGTCACCGGCCGGAGCAAAGATCCGGTAACAGGACCAGCCCTGCCTGCCCACCGGCCAACCCGCACAACACCCACAGCAGGTTTTTAAAACCAAAACATTATGAAGCACTTATACCTCGCTTTCATTTCAGTTTTCACCTTCCTTCTGCAGCCTTCCTGGGGACAACATGGTGAGGAATGGCTTGATGGATGGGATCACAGGATGCAAATTGAAATAGATCACGAAAAGGTGGATGCTGAACTGTCAGACTTCCCTGTGGCGGTAATACTTGATGAGAACAACTTTGACTTCGGTAAGGCATTAAGTAACGGCTATGATATCCGGTTTACAAATTACGACGGCGATAACTTGCTCGATTTCGAACGTGAACTCCATGACGCCTCAGCCCAAAGTGCAGTTTACTGGGTCAGGATCCCCACGGTCGCCGACACCGACTCAAATACCGTTTTTTTTATTTATTATGGTAACAGTGACGCCTCAGATGCCGCTGACAAATCCGGAGCCGTTTGGGATACCGATTTAAGAGGAGCCATCTGGCATATG
>PXAP01000328.1 GCA_003567115.1 Bacteroidota bacterium | reverse complement strand
TCATTGCCTCGATGAAAGATCTTTTTGGAAGTAATTACAATGCTTTTAAGGGGCATACAGAATCTGTAAATTCAATTGTTTTCAGGCCAAACAGCAGTATTTTTTATTCGGCATCATCAGACGGAAGAGTGATGCAGTGGGATTTGAATGATGAGGGCAAAAGTCCGGAAACATTGATTCATGACCAGGTTTTATATAATGCACTGGCCATATCCCCCAATGCTCAATGGTTGTCTGTTGCAACTGACGGAATGGGGATAAAGGTAATTGATCCCGGCATAAGCAGCCCTGATCCTGTCGAGGTCAGTTGGGGAAATAACAGAATAGCCACCATTGATTTTTATCCGGACAATGAACATATCCTCTTTGCAGGGCCGGATAATGAAATTGTAAAATACAACTTTCTGAGTGCTGCAAGCCATGTTGTTGCCAAATCAGATTCGGAAGTACTGTCATTGTCCGTGTCCCCTGATGGAGAAACAATCGTTGCAGGGACCAGATCAGGCGAGGTTATTATATTCAGGGATGATAATAATGATCCTGCCGGACAGATAATTCATTCTGATCAGGGAAATGATGTACACACGGTCAGTTTTAACAGAAACGGCACCAGAGTAGCTGCAGGAAGTCTCAGAGGTGAGGTCCGGATACTGGAAGTTTCGAACGGCAATCTGCTGACCACTCTAAGCGGCCATTCCGCAAGGGTTGTTGACGTGAAGTTCTGTCCTGCCAACAAATTTATTGCTTCAGCAAGTTTTGACGGAACCATTCATTTATGGAACGCACAAAATTTCAGTGCCCGGCCTGTAGTGCTGAGTGATCATGGCTCATGGGTACGAGCCATAGCATTCAATACCACAGGTAATAAAATGGTTACGGGAAGTCGTCAGGAATCGAGGCTTCTTGTTTGGACAACAGATGCAAAAGAGATGGCCTCAATGATTTGTGCGAAAGTCCCCCGTAACCTTACCAATGCAGAATGGAATCAATATGTCGGAGAAGACATCATATATATGGAGTCCTGCCCTGAACCTTCCGGCAGGTAAAAAACATAATTTGATATTTCTATATACCTTACTGAATGTATAAGATATTAATTACAGCCCTTTTTTTATCCTTTTTCTGTAATCCGTCACAGTCCCAGGATAACTGTTCTCAAATCCTTGAAGAGGCAGAATTATTATTTGACCAGGGTATTATTGAAGAGGTCCCGGAGTTGCTATCCGAATGCCTGGAACGGGGATTCAGTCCTGAAGAGAAGATGCGTGCCCAAAAACTGGTGATTCTGGCTTATCTTTTCGATAATAAGACCCGGGAAGCAGAAGATGTTATGCGAAGCTTTCTGCGGGATAATCCGGAGTATGAAGCTCATCCGGATGACCCTGCCGAATTCTCTTTGCTTTTATCCGAATTCAGGACAATCCCTTTCCTGTCTATGGGATTCTTTTCAGGCGGGAATCTCTCATCGGCATCGGTGCTGGAACATTACGGGCCGTATAATCCCAATCGGGGTGAGGGTCAGTTTGCCATGAAGCCACCCGGATTTCAGGCAGGTGGAGCAATCAATATTTTATTAACCAGCAGGCTGGAATTAAACCTGGAAGGCATATACACCATAAACAGTTTTTCCTACAGCAACCTGCAGTATGGGTTTGCAAACGTATATATGGAAGAAACCCACCAACGTGTGGAATTCCCGGTTTCATTCACCTTTGATCTTGCTGCAAACAGATGCAGACCCTATCTGAGAATAGGAGGATCTTACGGTCTGTTAATGGGCGCACAGAGTGATTATAAAAGAAGCTATTCAGGAACAGGAGATGCAATATTCAGCCCGGTTGAAACACTTGAAGTAGATATCAGTGACCGGAGAAATCAAGATTTTCTTAATGCAATTGCAGGGATTGGTGTCAAATTTAAAATTCCAAGAGGACATTTTTACTTTGACCTCAGGTATTTTTACGGTTTATCTGATTTGGTTAATCCTGATGGCAGGTGGTCTCAGGATGCAGTATTTTCATTTTATACCGCGGACAGTGATTTTCATCTTGACTATATGACTTTTTCCATAGGTTATCGCTACTCCTTTTACAGGACAAAAAGAAATTAATTAACGGATGCCCGGATCAACTAAAATAAGGTTTATTGTAACAGGATTATCAATAATTGCTTTACTTGCCCTGTTAAATTCATGCAGGGAAGAATCATTCAGTCCATCACAGGCAGATTCATTTATTAAGTTTTTCGGCACTTTTGATATAGATAAAGGTTTTGATGTCAAAAGCCTTGATGACGGCGGATATGCTGTGGCCGGCACTACCTCCAAAGGTGATTCAGGTACTGATATAATACTTATACGGACAGATAAGTACGGCAATGAGCTTTGGGAGCCAAAGCAATACGGGGGTGCATATAATGACCATGCCCACAGTCTCAAGGTTCTGCCAGACGGAGGTTTTGCCATTCTCGGAAGTAAAGGACTCAGATCAGATACACGGCTCATCAGTAATATGTATCTGATAAGAACCGACAGCAGGGGTGACACATTATGGACCAGGCAATATGGCGGATACTCCAGGGATGCCGGGTACCACATTGACTTAACCAGAGATGGCGGTTTTATTATGATAGGATCAACCGAAGATATTAGAACACGTGTATCCGATATACTTATTATTAAAACCGATTCTTATGGAGATATAATATGGTCGAGAACTCATGGAGGATCAGATGATGATTTTGGCACATATATTTCAGAAACAGATTATGGATATATATATACCGGTTATACAAAGAGTTATTCCCAGGCCGGACAATCAAATTCAAATATTTTACTAGCCAAGACCAATTCGCTTGGAAGAGTTACATTTCCCTTCACATATGGAAGCACCGGGAATGATTATGGAGAATCGATTATGCCTCTTCCCGGAGGAGGATATATTGTCCTTGGAACAAAGACAAATCCCTCAACTAATATTAAGAACATCTTTTTAGCCCGTATTGAAGAAGATATTACAAAACCAGTATGGTCAAAATCTTTTGGAGACAGTTTCAATCATGTTTCTGCCGGTATTAAGAAAACACCTGACGGAGGTTTTATTATTACCGGTACACTTGAACTTTCAGATGTTAATCATGTTATATTTCTGCTGAAAACAGATGCTGACGGCAACCAGATTTTTTTTGAGACCTATGGAGGAAGCGGCCGTCAGCGTGCCGAATCTATTGATCTAACCCAGGATGGAGGTTATGTAATTACCGGTTCAAATGAACTGGGTGGCAACAGCATGATCACACTTATAAAAACC
>PXAP01000281.1 GCA_003567115.1 Bacteroidota bacterium | reverse complement strand
TGAATTAATGAGGTTTATAGAAAAATGCAAAAAAATTTAAAAGGTATGGCAAATTGAATTTTATTGTATTTACTTTGTTATTTGATATTATCATTATGGTGCCGGTATGCGAAAGGTCATAGTAAATATTACCGTCTGGTTTACGGGGCTGATTTTTATGATCGCATCAACCGGGATGTTTTTGAATTTTCATCATTGCACATTAACAGATAAAACAGATGTTTTATTTTACCTGCCCGATTCCCATAATTGTTGTTCAAGTCACCCGGAAAATGAATGTGATTTGCACTGTGACCATTCCGGTCATGGTAAACACAAAGTTCACAGCCATAATCACCTGAAAACTGATGATTGTAACTGTGCTGCAGTCTACCTTGAAAATACCTGGTGCTGTTCAGATAACCCTTTATACATTTCCGTTTCCGAATATCTGCCTGAAAAACCCCAAAATCCGGATTTTAAAAAGTACCTGGATTCAATAGCTCCTGAAAATGCACATCTCAGAGCACATATTTATGAATATGACAATTATTTAAACAAGACCCCTTCTTTATGCACTTTGCTTCCCGATGGCTCAATTTGTTCAGGGAAGCAAACAGTGTACCTCCACAGGCAGCTTATTTTATGATTTTTTTCTCCGTCCTTTCTCCCCATATGAAGTACCGGGGATAATTCCCATTTTTTAATGTTACATACTGATATTTTTTAAGAGGCTGATAATGTAATGTCTATGTGCCACGTCACACAAATGACACTGAATAGATCACGGATGATACATCGGAATTGAAACGCTGAATATCCACATAATGATTATTTAGCATATTATCAGATAAATTGCCAGCCATATTTTAAACAGATGAAACTACCCATGTTAAAATTTCAGCACCCACAAGCATGTTTAAGCATGGCAGGTTCCATCCGACCATAGACTTAAAAATTGACCAGATGAAACTCATTATAATAACCCTGGCATTATTTTTCTCCGGCAATGTTTTTGCCCATGAACATTTGAGAGGCTTTGTGAAAACAGTTGTTGAAGAAAACGCAGAGCAGGAGATCAGGCCCCTCCCATTTGCCACGGTTCATTTTGCAGAAACCGCTTTCGGGGCAACAACGGATGAGGAAGGTTTTTTTGACCTCCACAAGCCAAACACCGACGATACTCTAATACTGGTTGTAAGTTATACGGGTTTTGTCCCCGACAGCATACCCATACCTCCGGGTAAAACAGAAATAGAGGTTGTCCTGGCGACAGGCGTGGAAATTGATGAGGTGATGATAAGCCGACGCCTGGGCATGAGCTATGTTTCGCGGCTGGAGCCGGCGCATGCCGAAGTTATTACCGTGAGCGGACTCCAGGTTTTAGCCTGCTGTAACCTGGGGGAAAGTTTTGAGAGCAGTGCATCGGTTGACGTGGGCTACTCAGATGCCGTTTCCGGCGCCCAGCGAATTGAGATGCTGGGCCTTGATGGTATTTACAGTCAGATAATGTTTGAGAATATTCCAAATATAAGAGGGTTGTCATCAACCTACGGCTTTTCTTATATTCCCGGCCCCTGGATGGAATCTATCCATATTTCCAAAGGTGCTTCATCAGTTTTACATGGTTATGAATCAATTACCGGTTTAATTAATGTGGATTATAAAAAACCCCAGGACAGTGAGCCGCTTTTTGTCAATGCTTATTTCAACAATGAGGGGCGTTACGAAGGGAACCTTACATCAGCGATTGAATTGAGTGAAAAATGGAGTACCATGATTCTCTCCCATCTGTCTACCCAGCAAAAAAAAATTGACCACAATGAAAACACCTTTCTTGATATCCCCCTGGGAACACAGCTTAACCTGATAAATAGATGGAATTATGAGGTGGAGCATAAATCCCACATACAGTTTGGCATCCATTTGCTTAGTGAGGACAGGAGAGGGGGGCAAACTGATTTTGACAGGGAGAGGGACTACGGTACCGAAAATTCCTATGGCATTGGTATAGAGACAAGAAAGATACAGGGCTTCTTCAAAGGGGGATTTGCTATTCCCGGTTCAGGTCATTCAAGTATTGCCACCCTGGCAACTGCCACTTATTACGACCAAAGCTCATTCTTTGGTCTCAACGGATATGACGGAATACAAAAAAGCTTTAATGCCAGCGCTTTGTATAATACGCAAACAGGCGACCATGGTCATGGGATCTCCACAGGTATCAGTTACATGTGGGATGACTATTCCGAACATTTCAACCAGACTCCCTATGAAAGGGTGGAATCAGTTCCCGGTATTTTCGGAGAATATACCTTTAATTACGAGGATGAATTTTCACTTGTAACCGGATTGAGGGCAGATCATAACAGCGTGTACGGATGGTTTGTTACACCCCGAATGCATTTGCGCTATGAGCTAAATGAGGATAATATACTGCGTGGTTCCCTCGGCAGGGGATTTCGTACCGCAAATATATTTGCCGAGCATTCGCCCATTATGGCCAGCTCAAGAGAGCTGATAATATCCGAAGAGTTAGATGCAGAAGAGGCGTGGAACTATGGTGTGAATTTTACCCGGGTAATGAATCTGAATAATGCCCGGGAAGCGGTTTTTAATATCGATTTTTACCGCACGGAATTCCGGAACCAGATCATTGCAGATCTTGATCAGAATGTCCGGGAAGTTGTTTTTTATAATCTGGATGGTCAATCTTATTCAAACAGTTTTCAGACCGATTTTACGGTCGAGGTGCTGGAAGGACTTGAGTTTTATCTGGCTTACCGCTTCAATGACGTTAAAGCCACAATAAACGGTCAGTTAAGGGAGATCCCTTTTGTTAACAGGCACAAGGGAGTGGTGACAGCAACCTATGAAACCCCTTTTGAAAACTGGAGGTTTCATATTGCCAATCAGTTTAACGGACCGGGAAGACTGCCTGACTCCGGCGGGAATCCCGGCCGGTACAGCTGGGATAACTATTCTCCCTCCCATTTCCTGATGCAGGGACAGGCAACAAGACGATTTTCAAATTTTGAGATTTATTTGGGAAGTGAAAATATTACAAATTTCATGCAACCCAATCCTGTTATTGCAAACGATGAACCTTTCGGCAGCCATTTTGACGCATCAATAATATGGGGGCCCTTTACCGGAAGGAAAGTATATGGCGGACTCAGGTATACCTTTGATCAATAAGCTAAAAATTATTCTTGTAAAGATTATTTAATCACTTATATACAGGCTTGATTGATGGATTTGGGTTTAATTATCAGCTGGTAATTTCAGCGGATTGTTTCGGCAGTGAGCAGGGAGCCGGGCATAATGTCTTGTACATCAGTCAGGTGGATCAGTCACGTGGATCAATCATGTGGATCAGTCATGTGCATCAGTCATGCGCATCAGTCAGGTACATCAAAAAAGCACCTGCAAAATATTTCTTCGCAGGTGCCTGATTATCTGGCTCCCCCTCTAGGACTTGAACCTAGGACCCTCTGATTAACAGTCAGATGCTCTAACCAACTGAGCTAAGGAGGAATAATGTAGATTATAAAGAAAGAAACTAAAATTGAATCGCAAAAATAATAGCTTTTACTTAATTAAACAATATATTTGAAAAATATTTTGCCATGTTATAATTGCACATAGCGGTTAAAACCTGCTGTTCAAATAACTTTGGCAAAAAACAGCAGTAAAGTATATTATAATCATAAAAACAACCAGCAGCTTTGATGCCACTAATTAATAAGGTTGTTTAAAGAACCGCAAGAAATCACTGCACTCCTGGCGCAGGGATGAATTGCGTAAATAGAGAAAAATAAAAATTCCATAATCAAAAGCCCTGAGCCAGAAGCGCAGGATAGTTTACAAATTTTTCAAACCAAATCAAAAATTTATACAAATGAGCTTAATTGTTGCAGGAACCGTTGCATTTGATGCTATAGAAACTCCTTTTGGTAAAACTGACAAAATCATTGGTGGAGCAGCTACCTACATAAGTCTGGCCTCTTCATACTTTACTGAATCTCCAGGGATTATTTCAGTGGCAGGAGAAGATTTTCCACCGGCATATATTAAACTTTTAAATGATCACGGGATCAGCACCGAAGGTCTGGAGATCCGGCCGGGGGAAAAATCCTTCTTCTGGTCGGGCAAATACAATGCAGATTTAAATTTCAGGGATACCCTGGTAACTGAGCTCAATGTAATTGAAGGCTTTAAACCGGAAATACCCGATTCCTACCAGGGATCGGAGTTCCTGATGCTGGGTAACCTCTCACCCGATGTACAGATATCGGTCATTGAACAACTTCAATACCGCCCCAAACTTATTGTTTTGGATACCATGAACTTCTGGATTGAGAATACCCCTGCAGATCTGAAAAGGGTTATCAGTATGGTTGATGTGCTTACCATCAATGATTCCGAAGCCAGAGAGCTTTCGGGTGAATACTCTCTTTTCAAAGCTGCAAAAAAAATCCTGACCATGGGACCCGCATACCTTATCATTAAAAAAGGTGAAAACGGAGCTTTGCTTTTCTACGAGGACAAGATATTCTTCGCTCCTGCCCTCCCCCTTGAAGATGTTTTTGACCCCACCGGTGCCGGTGATTCATTTGCAGGCGGATTTATTGGTTATCTGGCCAGTATCGGAGAAGTTGATTTTGAGAGCATGAAATATGCTATCGTTATAGGATCAGCAATGGCTTCATTCTGTGTCGAAAAGTTCGGCACAGAAAATCTTGTCAATCTCAGCAAACCGGGAATATATAACCGGGTGCAGAAGTTTGTTAACCTGGTAAAATTTAATGCAAAGGAGATTCTTTAAATCACAACTTCCCGTCCCCCGAAAATAAGGCTGCTCACAGCAACCCGGGAGGTATCCCCGTATTCTGACACCTTTACCTGCGATTTATCGCTGTGATATTCTGCAATTAACCCTGACTTTTAACCCTGTAATGCCGGGCAATTTCAGAACATATATCCGGTACAGAAGCAAAGTATCAGAACATACATCCGGTACAGGGTCAAAATTTCAGAACAGACCAAAAATTTCAGCATCGACCCTGTCAATTACCTTGCTCAGATCTTCTTTGTTATCAGGGAATTTCATATTATCAACATCTATAATCAGCAATTTACCAAGGTTATAGGCGGCAACCCAGGCTTCATAACGCTCATTCAGACGTTTCAGATAATCAAGTCTTATGCTGTTTTCATACTTGCGTCCCCGTTTTTGTATCTGATGCACGAGCGTGGGTACTGATGCCCTGAGATATATAAGAAGATCGGGTGGCTGAACAAGTGAGCTCATAAGGTTAAACAGGGTGAAATAGTTTTCAAAATCACGTGTAGACATCAGTCCCATTGAATGGAGATTCGGAGCAAAGATATAGGCATCCTCATAAATGGTGCGATCCTGAATAACTGTTTTGCCCTGCTTCCGGATGTCGAGTATAGTGTTAAACCTGCTGTTCAGAAAGTATATCTGCAGGTTGAATGACCAGCGCTGCATATCTTCATAAAAATCATCAAGATATGGATTATCGTCAATCTCCTCATAATGTGCTTCCCACTTGTAATGCCTGGCAAGTAATCCCGTAAGAGTAGTTTTTCCGGAACCTATATTTCCGGCAACAGCAATATGCATAAAATAAAATTTATTTTTCACGGCTCTAAGGCAGCCGGCTGTCTTCTTAAACTTATATGACAACTAAAATAACACTTTTCGGGTAAAATACCCCTGTATGAATCAATTTTCTTCACTTTGCACTAAATACGCTTATCCTGTTTCCTGAAAGAATGTAAATACGTTCGCGCTGAAGACGGGCATCGTCGGTTTTCAAATCTTCCGGCAATACCAGGCTGCTGATTTCACCGCTTTCAATATCCTGACTCAGTAATTGGCCTTTCCGGAAATAGATTATTTTCTCCCCCAGCACCTGGAATCTTTCACCTCCCTTATAGGGAATGGTTTTCAGGTAAGATGCAAACCGATCAAACAGGAGAATTCCCTTTCGGGGAATATAAAGAAACAGTTTGTTTTGTGCTTCAGTCATATAAACAGGCCTGGTTCCGGATCCCATAATTGAACTTATGATAATGCTCTGGTGGGTGTTGCGTAATTTCTGGTCGAAATAAATTATCCGGTTTTCACGATCACTGAATACCCAAAACCCGCCCCTGCCGGAAGAACAAACCAGAACTGCCTGCTCAACGCCCAGCTCTGACAAGCTTATTTCTGATCGCAAGCGGGCCAGCTTGTTATCAAGAAACAGAACCTGATTGAAATCCCTGTAGAAAAGAAGTATCTGCAAGGGGTTGGAAACATCGGCCGATGAAATCGGACCGGCTGACACGGATCCGTATTCCAGCACATTCTCTGTTCTGGTTTCAACTTTAATTATTTTGTGCCCGTCAATAAAGTATAAATTATCGAAATGATCCGTATAAAAATGATCGGAAGGTGCAGGTCCGGTGTAAATCTTTTCAAATCCGCCGGGCGGATCAAGGAATAAAAACAGTGGTATTAACAGCCATAGCAGCATAGATTTAACAATTTACAATCTTTGATTTATTTCAAGCAGCTCATCCAGGTACTTCCGGTTATTGGCAAGCCTGGGCACCTTGTTCTGCCCCCCGAGCTTACCCTTTTCTTTAAGCCACTGATAAAAAAGCCCTTTCTTTACAGAGTAAACATTTGGAGGGTCAATGGTAATATCTTTATATCTTTTCGCCTCATAATCTGAGTTAATCGATTGCAGGGTATTATCGAGTACGGTGATAAAATCTTCCATGTTGCCGGGTTCCTTCTCAAACTCAATAAGCCATTCATGTGACCCCTTGTTTTTGTCACTCATAAATACCGGTCCTGCCGTATATTCGCTTATGATGGCACCGGTTTTATTACAGGCAGTTTTGAGGGCATTTTCAGCATGGTCAATAATAAGTTCTTCTCCAAAGGCATTGATAAAATGTTTTGTTCGCCCTGAAATCTTGATCTTATGAGGATAAAGAGAGGTAAATATAATTGTATCGCCTAAAATATATCTCCATAATCCTCCATTGGTTGAAATAACTATAACATAATTCCTTCCGGTTTCAACCTCCCCGACAGATAGAGTTTCGGGCTGCTCCTGTTCGAAGCTTTCCAATGGTATAAATTCGTAATAAACACCATAATCAAGCATCAACATCATATCATCTCTCTGCGGATCATCCTGAATAGCAAAAAAGCCTTCGGATGCATTATATGTTTCCATATAATGCATTGCAGGGGATGGAATAATTTTTTCAAACTGATCACGGTAAGGAATGAAACTAACACCCCCGTGAATGAAAAGCTCAAGATCGGGCCAGATATCCAGTAAATTAGATTTTCCTGTCTTCTCAAGAATATATTTTATAAAAACCAGATTCCAGGATGGCACTCCTGATATACTGGTTACCTTTTTATGGAGGGTGGCCTTATACATCATTTCAAGCTTTTCTTCCCAGTTTTCCATAAGAGCGATTTTCTTGCCGGGTGTACGGATGTAGCTGGCCCAGAAAGGAGAATTTTCAATTAAAATGGCCGACAAATCACCGACAAATGACTTGTGATTAAACTTGTTGACCTGATTACTTCCTCCTATGGTAAGCCCTTTCCCCGAAAATATCCGGGTTTCCGGAAAATTCCTGATATAGATAGCCAGGGTGTCCTTTGGTCCCCTGAAATGACATTCTGCAAGCGCCTGAGCACTTAGAGGAATATATTTGCTTTTGTCACCGGTGGTGGCGGATGACTTTGCAAACCACTTAATTTCGCCCGGCCATAAAATATCAGTATCGCCCTTTCTCAATCTCTCGACATAGGGTTTTATAACCTCATAACTCTGCAAAGGCAACCGGTTTTTGAATTCACTTTCCGAATCAATTGATTTAAAATCATATTTCTTACCAAATTCAGTATCCCTGGCAGAATTGAGCAACTGTAAAATTGTTTCCCGTTGCACATCCTCCGGATGCTTTTTAAAAAAGTCAATTTGATTAATCCTGCCGGCGCTGAACCGGGAAAATAATGAGTTGATAAGAGGCATAACCCGTATATAATAGAATATTTTGAATGGCTGCAAATAAAAAGAGAATGTAAAGATACTAATAGTTTAAGGAAAACTTATTATCCCACTGTCCTTCCCAGGGCCCTTAATGAATAACCAGTTAAGGATTTGTTGCTGTCTGACACATCTGCAGCCGGATATTTTGTTCAGACAATTGACCCCTAAATTAAGCCGCAAATTGTAGCCATAACCACAACCAGTGCAACGAAAACGTCAGTTTTTTTGTTCCAATGACACTGTCAATAACCAGCATATTAGGCAATGATAATGAAGGACCTGCAAGCAGAAGCGCCAGAGCAGGCCCGTGAACCATTCCCGGACCAATCAGTCCCTGATGTATCGGTACCTAAGTAAGGTTGGCAAAATACATTACAAACGTTATTTCACAAGTGTCCGGTTAAAGCCTTTAATCTTTTTTCAACAAATTGACCAGGGTTATTCCGGATATCCCATTGTCTGTGATAAAATTATCCGCTGACCGGGCCTCAGCCGGAATACTTCCCGCATTATATCCCTGTCCACCTGACCCAGCACACAAGTGCCAAGGCCTTCGGATGCACAGAACAAATAGACATTTTGTGAAATGAATCCCACATCAGTTGCCGAATAAAAATCCCGGATTTCATCACTTGCTCCAGTCATTCGATCATAATCAGCGACATAAATCAGAGTCAGGGGAGCGGTGTGTACAAAATCCTGCCTGCCTGCATATTCCCTCCTGTCCTCCGAACTCTTTTTCAGCAACACATGCTCCTCTGCATCATACACATACCACCCGTCAGCCTTGACAACATAAATATCAAACTCCCTCCAGTCGCGGGCTGTCGGTGCTGTCCGTTTCCCGTCATCACGATTGATACCAAATGCAGCCCATAATAAATTTGACACGGTCTGCATATCAAGCTCCCGGCTGGTGTAATCCCGTTGGCTCTGTCTGAGATTCAGGGCTTCAAAAAGCGGCATGCCCCCGGTTTTCTGAGGGTCAGGAAGAGTTACTGTTTCCAGTACCTGCGTGAATGCAAAGTTGCAAGAAAACATAAACACAATTACAAAACTTACAATCCTTTTTTTCATAGCGGGTTTTTTTGATTTACAGAGCAATTCGTTAATTTGAGAATATGAGATCAGCCTTTAAGCAGTTTTTTTATCTCTTCCGGCGAAGCGGTACGGCCCTTTAGCAATACTTTGCCATCCACTACCAATGCAGGTGTAGTGGCAACCCCATAGTTCATTATTTGCATTATATCCTCCTCTTTGGTAACAGTGGCTTTAAGGTTAAGCTCAGCCACAGCCTCCTTTGTTGCCTCTTCCAGCTTCTTGCATTTAGCGCATCCGCTGCCTAATATTTTAATTTCCATAGCATTATATTATTAATAGTTAATAAAATGATCAATTATATTACTTCTTTTTTAAGTTGTTCCATTAGGGGCTGTATCGCCCAGGATTCGATGACTATTATTTAACTTCTTGTTTAAAGTTATTTTTTACATGCTTATACTGCCCGGTATTCGGGGGCTTTTATAAAACTTTTTTTCCCGTTATTATATCAGTGGCTGTATTGATTATTTATTTAAAGTTAAATAAATAACCATCTTTTCTGAAATTCGTATTTTAACGAACAAATATCAGAAAAGTTTAAAATTATTCAAAATATATGCCTGAATTATTGCCGGAGGATCTTCAATCTTACCACATTGCTTTTCAAGCTAAACAAGACGGCGGTATAATTATAAATAATAAATCAAGTCACAGAAAATATTCAGGAGTCCAGAAATTTCTTCATCAGTATCCTTACCTCATTCCAGGTTTGTCTGTTGATGCAGTATTTTATCCGGGGGGGACTGATTTCTCCCTGGATCAGTCCTGCTTTTTTCAGCTCCTTAAGATGCTGAGAAAGTGTGGATTTGGCAACAGGCAGTTCCTGGGCAAGGTCGCCGCTGTAGCAGCAATTCTGCTTTCTGAGAAGATCAATAATATAAACCCTTACCGGGTGACTGAGTACCTTTGCGTACATTGCCAGTCTCTTTTGTTCATCCGAAATCAATTCTTTTTTTCCCAACATAACTAAATGAGATTAAAATTTTGCATACAACAGCCGTTCACGGTCCACCTCAAATAGCGCCTGCTGAAATCTCAAGCATATTATCATTGCGAGGGATTTTATCATCGTGACGGTTAAATTTTGACAAAGATCTAAATTTCCATATTTAAGTCTGCTCCAAAAAGTCAAAAATGATGATTTTCTGCAAAAATTCAAATATAAATTGCATTGATAAACAGCGGTTTGAAAATTTGATTTTACTGATTTTTGCCCAAAAAATACATTATAGAGTGGACTCATATTATAATTATCCAAAAATTTCCTGCAGAACCGGTAAAGATTTAAACTGTCCCATTCCGGGCAGATGAAACCGGTAATAGTCAAGCAAGCCGGTAACCAGAATATTTCTCATGTCAGAATTAAGCTTAATACTATCCATCTCTTCAAAAGAACAATTCATTAAGGAGGGTAAATACCGGCTTGCAGGAGGTGATATAAAACAGGGGTGCAAGGGTTGCTTTTCTGTGAAAGCAGCATTTTCCATGTCAAAATACTTCTTTGATGAAGTGTAATTATTCCTGGGGGAAAAACCAAGGTGCCTGGTTAATCCCATTAAAAAGAGCAGGTGAAAATTGGCATATCCCTTCCCTGACAGATCAAGAATCTTTATTGCATTCAATAGGTACGAGAACAGGGGCAGATTGGACTCCTGCTCCTGCAATGACCGGTAAAGCAGCTCGGCAACGAACAATGCCACTGCATTTTTAACAGGATCGGAGAGGATGGAAGAAAGATTCTCATGCAGCCCTATCTCTTTTATCCTCTGTAAATCACGCATTTGCTTTATGTACACCTCCATTTCAAGGATTGAAAGATGCTGGAGAAGGTTGATGCGGACCGGAGATTTTTTTCCCCTTGTGCCTTTTATAAGAAAGGACTGCCGGCCAAAATTTTCGGTGTATATATGAGATATTACACTATTATCAGTGTATTTAATGGTATGAATTACAAGTCCCCGCGTTTTCTGAATCATATCAGTGAATAAACATTAATTTGGTTACATGAGTCTCCAAACCATCAGCAGTTGAAATAAAAACAAGGTAAATCCCGGTCTGCACCCGTTGTCCCCTTGAATTACGGCCATCCCATACCGCCTGTCCGCCAAGGGACTCTGTTTCATATACCAGGTTACCACTTATATCAGTGATTTTAACGATAGAATCCTTTACAAGACCTGTAACAGTTACCGGTCCGTTATAATCCTCCCTGACGGGATTGGGAAATACATAAACATCATCGAAAGCATTATGAGGAGCAGTGGCATCACTTCTGAATGAAACAACTCCTGCTGAAGTGCCAAAGAATACTTCACCGGTTGACGGTTCAATTGATATGTCAATTATATTATTTGAAAGCAGGGGACTGTTTTGCCGGGTAAAATGATGAATTTCCTGTTTGCCGTCGGCCGAAATAAGGAATACACCTGATTTTTCGGTGCCGAACCATTTACGGTCAGCTCCGTCTATGGCAATGGCGGTTACTGTCTCATTATTTAACAGGTATCCCAGGTCATCCTCCCTGCTGCCTGAAACAACAATGCGACGTGCAAAGAAATTATCATCGGAAAACACCCTGTGTGGATTATAATAGACCACTACCCCCCTGTTTGTACCTATCCATATGAACCCGTTACTGTCTTCTGCAATAGAAAAAACCTCATTGCTGATAAGGTCTCCGTCTTCATCAGTAATGCTGAACTTCCGGGTAAGGTCGTCTGATGTCTCATCTATGTTCTGTTTATTGTCGAAAACAAATACCCCCCCTCCTCTTGGCAGCAGGGCCCATTTATTTCCGTGTTGATTAATTATAAGCTCTCCGATATGGTCATGATTTATTATTCCCCCGTAAGGGAATGAGAGCCATTCACCATTTGCCTTCCGCACCGAAACGGGATTCGGAACACCTGCATTTGTCAGCCATAAATTATTGTCATCATCATATGCCATCCCTCCGATGCGCACGAAGTTATCCCCCGGAATAATTGAGCTGAGTGAACTGTTATCTTCAGCGTGTCGCTTATGGAACTCCCCCTTCCGGTATTCTATCAGACCATAACCCCATGTAGCCAGAAATTGAGTTTCCGGATCATCCGGATCTTCCCTGACATACAGCACATCACGTATATCATAGTTAAGCCGGCTTGACCATGACCCTTCCCTGAAAATGCTATACTCCCCGTTTTGCCATAAATTCCCGAAGGCCGCATCACGACCACCTGCAGCAAAATAGGTGCGGCCCGGGTAGGAGCTGATGGAGAAAATCCGATTTGACCAGGGCCCGGAAGGAGTTAATATATCATAGCTTTCGCCGGAAACTCTTACCAGACCATGTATACGATCGGCTATCCACACCCTCCGGTCATCGCTGACTTCAATATCACGAATAGCCAGTCCCCACAATCCATAATCATCAATTTTTCGCACACTCGATGGACCGGGGCCGAAAATTTCAGCTTCAGATTGACGAACAACAGTAAGGTAATTTCCGGAAACATCCAGCTTCAACCAATCTCCGGAAGGAGGGGTAAAATACTCCCAGTATTCGTTTCCGGTATCTATCCGGTAAGAAACATAATTGCCGGATCCGGTCATCTGAACAGCATAAAGCCTGCCGTCAAACCAGGCCAGGGAAGAAAAAAGTGCATTGGCCCCAGGTAAAAAATCCAGTTTTTCCCAAAATGAAAAATCGAGCAAATTGGGTGCATCAATATCGGCTCTGTATAAACCCGATGATGTCGCGGCATAAAGAAATGTTCCGTCAAATGCCATATCATTTACAGCAAGCCTGATTCCCCCATCTCCCAAAAAATATGTGTCACTTATTTCATTTCTTTCAAGATCTGCCACCACAACTCCAAAACTGCACGACAGGTAGGCCCGGTGCCCTATAACCATGATATTGTAAATGCTTTTGCTGCCGGGGACAGTGCTTCTTAAAATATCGGAAAGGTTAATTATTTTGTTGTCATTTATAATATCCAGATTACCGCTTGCATAGCCAACGATCAGGAGCTGGTTCTCATCCGACCATTCTATGCTGCTGATGTCAACATCATTCAATCCATGCACCTTTGATAATTTTTCAATACTGTTGTCATCCTTATTGTGCACTA
Organism: Bacteroidota bacterium; assembly: GCA_003567115.1. Lineage (GTDB taxonomy): Bacteria > Bacteroidota > Bacteroidia > Bacteroidales > PUMT01 > PXAP01. Next base: position 1,006 of record PXAP01000281.1, on the reverse strand, counting down.
TCATACCTCCCCCTGCAGCGGAATATACCTTGTTTCCGGATACCGCAACATGAGTGGCACGGCTGTATGAAAGATGATCACGCCAGGCACCTACAGGTACCTGACCTGCAACCTGGCAAAAACAGCAGGTCAAACAAATAACAATCTTCAGTAACCGATACATGGGATTTGTTTTTACCCTCTCCTTTTCAAATACTCAACCAGCTTTCGGAATGCCTCTGCCCGGTGACTGATCCTGTTCTTTTCATCAAGGCTCATTTCGGCAAAGGTATGCCTGTGACCTTCCGGCACGAAAACAGGATCGTATCCAAAACCAGCTTTGCCTCTTTTTTGGTGAATAATCTCTCCCCTTACAATTCCCTCAAAGCGCTTCTCCCTCCCACCCGTTACAAGGGAAATCACCGTGCGGAATCTGGCCTTTCTGGAATCTTTGTCCCGAAGCAGGCGGAGGAGCTTCTCAATATTGGCTTCTGTCATCTGCTCCTTACTGTCAAAACTTATTGATCCGTCTATTTCCGCAAATCTTGCAGAATAAACACCCGGCTGATTATTCAGAGCTTCAACCTCAAGAGCGGTATCATCTGCAAAACAATTTACCGAAAATCTCTCATATATATAGAAAGCTTTTGCCGATGCATTCTCTTCAATGGTAGGATAGATTTCGGGTATTTCACCATCAAAGTTCAGATCTTTCAGACTCTTAAGTTTAAAGCTATCGCCCAGCAGATTATTTATCTCTTTCACCTTGCCGGGGTTATTTGTAACAAAAACCAGCTCCATAAAATCAAATTATCAGCATAAAAAACAAGGACATATTATCCTTGTTCAAAGCTATTTGACCCGGTCGCTTTTTATAAGCACCTCCGGTCAAAACAATATTATATTATTCGGATTCACCTGGTATCGAGCCTGCAATTATTTTCATACCTCTGTAAAACTTGCCCTTGTGTTCCGTTTTCCCGGGGTCTTTCGGTGATATTCAGATTGCAATTATTTTCCTGACTCT
>PXAP01000223.1 GCA_003567115.1 Bacteroidota bacterium | reverse complement strand
CCCTTATGGCAGTTCCATCGGCAGACCTGTAGAAGAGGTTGCCGTTTTTTTGTGAAGCCCTGCAATAACTCTCTATTTCGGGTATGCGGGAAGCAAGGGGCTCTGCCTCGAATCCGTTTGTGATACCGTGAAATCCCCTCTCCAGCCGGAATATCTCATCAAAGTGGGGGATATGTGTGTTGTATGAATACTGGGAATTAACAAAAAGCACAATCAGCAGAAATACCGTAAGTCCGGTTCCAAGACCTGCAATATTGATGAGGGTATATCTGAGATCGGCAAGTAAAGATCTAAGCGCTGACTTTAATATGTCCCGGATAGCCATAATGTTTTTTTAACAGGATATTTGACAAAACTACATATTAAAGACTAAAAATAAATTGCAAGTGATGCATACCGGGAGCCTGTCATGACAAAAATCATTATAAGCAAAAACTGATTCGGTTGAACATATTTCATCCATATATGTTTATTTGGTGTTGTATAACTATTAAAATCAAATCAAAATGAAAAGGCACACACTTATCTTAATAATGTTAGTTGCATTTGCATCGCTTGGTGCGCAAAGCCAGAAAACACTTCACGATTTTAAAACCACCGATATTTGGGGTGATACGTTTGATTTTGCTGATCTGAAAGGGAAGAAAGTTCTGATTGTTAACACGGCCTCAGAGTGCAAATTTACCGGTCAGTTCGAAGGTATGCAGGCATTGTATGAGAAATATGGAGGTGACAATTTTATAATTATCGGGTTTCCTTCTGCCAGCTTTGACCAGGAATTGAGTTCAGACGAGGAAATTGCTCAGTTCTGCACCGTAAATTATGGTGTAACATTTCCCATGATGACAGAATCCCATGTTAAAGGTGATGACATAAACCCCATTTTTAAGTGGCTGACACAAAAGTCACTTAACGGCAGGACGGATGTGGAAATCAAATGGAACTTCCAGAAGTTTATGGTTGATGAGAATGGACAACTGGCTGGTTATGCCGAACCGGATAAAATGCCCCAATCCGAGGAAATCGTAAACTGGATAACAGGCAGGGATTGAAATTCATCTTTTCAGTTTCTCAAGAATATATTGATCAGGCTTAAGACCGAAGGTGTTAATATATGTGCGATCATATATAACAACAGAGGAGGGTAAATAGATTTCAGATGCTGTACAAGTTTATAATTAATGGGTTAAATTTGCTTCTGGATTTTTAATCTTAAAATAGCAAGAGATGTTTTTTAACTTAAGTGAACGTACAGCCAATTGATTTATTAACTTTCTTTGAAATGATAAGCACATTATGCAAAAATATGTTGTATTGCTCCTTTCAATCATTGTTCTTGCTGCCTGCAGCATCAATGACAGAACTACGGCTGATATGAGCCCGGTGAACGAGAGAACGGTCTCGGAAGTTATAAGCCGGCTTGAATCTGATCACGGAACTGAACATGCCGGAAGGATAAGGCGCGGAGTGGAACAGGTTGCCTCATTGTGGCGTGAATCCGACGGCAATGTTGACGACTTTGAAGCTTTTTGCACTGAGAGCTTCATTTCCGATGCCGGCGAGCTGGACCTTGTATTTGACCGGCTGGCCAATAATTTTGAATATCTGTACGGTTACATGAACAGGATCGCACTTGAGCTTAACCGGCCGATTCACGAGGATACCGGTCCCCTTCACACTATTGACAGGATGTTCGCAACCTACAGTCCCCCGGCTCATATTACAGATGACTTTTTTAACAATAAAATTGCCTTTTTCGTAACCCTGAACTTTCCTTTCTACACCCTGGAGGAGAAAAACAGGCTGGGAGGCGAATGGGATCAGCGGCAATGGGGTTTTGTACGGCTCGGTGATTATTTTACATCACGGGTGCCTCCTGATTTATTACAGCAATACAGTGATGCATCCAGTGAGGCCGGAATGTATATATCCGAATACAATATCTATGCAGGCCGGCTGGTCAATGAAGAAGGGGAGACTCTTTTCCCGGAAGATATGAAACTTCTTGCCCACTGGAATATACGTGATGAGATAAAGTCCAATTACGGCCGCCCGGGGGGACAGGAAAAGCAAGAGATGCTTTACAAGGTGATGATCAGGATAATAAACCAGGATATTCCTTCCCGGGTAATTAATAATGATGATTATCTGTGGAATCCATATACCAATGAGGTAATGGAAAATGGAGAGATAGTTGATGCCGGGCCTGAGGGCGGGGTCAGGTATTCACATCTTAATAATATTTTCAACGCGCTGAAGAATATAGATCCCTATTATCCGGAGGCCGATACGTATATTAAGCGTAGCTTTGAAAGGGGGATGGAAATTTCACAGGAAGAGGTTGAGTCCCTTTTCAGGGAATATGCCTCTTCTCCGTTATTAAAAGAGGTGGCCGGTCTCATCAGGCAACGGCTGGGACGGGAGCTTCGCCCGTTTGACCTGTGGTATGATGGCTTCAAGGCCAGAAGTGCCATTCCGGAAAAAGATCTGGACAGGATAACCAAAGCACAATATCCGGATGCTGAAGCAATGAACAGGGACCTCTCCAGGATGCTTGTAGAACTTGGATTTGACAGGGATACAGCTGATTATATAACAGAGAGGATAGATGTTGATGCAGCCAGGGGGTCCGGTCATGCATGGAGGGCATCGATGAGAAGCAAGCCATCTCATTTAAGAACACGGATTGGGGATGACGGGATGGATTATAAGGGATACAACATTGCCGTGCATGAGTTCGGCCATAATGTTGAACAAACCATAAGCGTTTACATGGTGGATAACTATTTTATAAACGGTATACCCAACACAGCATTTACCGAAGCGCTTGCTTTTATGTTCCAGGCCAGGGATCTTGAATTGCTTGGCATGGAAGAAGAGGATCCGATGAAGGAGCATCTTGATGTGCTTGATTTTTTCTGGAATAACTTTGAGATGATGGGCGTATCGCTGGTTGATATGAACGTGTGGAAATGGATGTATGACAACCCCGGTGCCACGCCCGGACAGCTGAAAGAAGCCGTTACCGGCATTGCCATTGAAATATGGAATGAATATTTCGCTGATGTTTTTGGCGTAAGGGATATTCCGGTTTTAGCCATCTATTCACACATGATCCAGTCTCCGCTTTATCTGTCCAATTATCCTTACGGCAGACTGATAATGTTTCAGCTGGAGGAATATATAGCCGGCCGGGATTTTGCAGGTGAGGTACTCAGGATGTTTTCCCAGGGGCAACTTACTCCCCGTCACTGGATGGACAGAGCTGTCGGCCGGCAGATCAGCAACCGGCCGATGTTCAATGCGGTGGAAAAAGCT
>PXAP01000062.1 GCA_003567115.1 Bacteroidota bacterium | reverse complement strand
GCTGCAGACAGCAATCAATGCATACCTGGCTTATATGTTCGGAGGATACATCCGGAAAATAGGTTGCAAAATACGGCCATATGAAAAAAATCATGGTGCCACGAACGCAGTCATTGACAATACTTATGAAACCTTATATAATGTATTTAAAAACGGAAAGTCCAAAGATAAAGCCCTCCAACAGATCATACATGATTTTGAAGCCATTGAAACTGAATACGCTGACCGGCCGAAGGTCGCTATATTCGGTGATCTGTATGTAAGGGACAACGATCTGATGAACCAGAATCTCATAAAAACAATAGAAGATAACGGCGGAGAAGTGATTATAACGCCCTATAGCGAATATCTGAAAATAATTGCGGGTACTATAACAGACAGAATATTTAAAGAAGGCCGGTATCTCGAATATGCAAAAATGAGGTTTCTGAAATCTTTAATCCCGCTTGTCGAAGAAAAGTACAACCCTTTGTTCTCCCGGCTAATGGGAACCCCAATGAACGGGGATCGCATTAACCGTAAAAACTGGCTGGACAAATTCGGCCTTAATCTTTTACATACCGGCGAATCACTGGAAAATATACTAAAAATTCACGCCCTGATTCAGCAGTATCCCGACATCGCCCTGTTTATCCAGGCCAATCCTTCCTATTGCTGTCCGTCACTGATTACCGAAGCAATGACCACGCGAATTGAAGAAATAACAAGCATCCCGGTGGTAACCATCGAATATGACGGCACCACGGGGCTTAAAAATGAAGATATTATCCCCTATCTGAAGTTCGGGAAGCGAAATAACTCTCAGTAATTACTGTATCCCTTCCGGGAAAGAAAACGTCAGCAGACATTCCCTTCCGGGGAACAAAAAGTCAGCAGACAGTCCCTTCCGTGGAATAAAATGCCAACAGACAGTCCCTTCCGGGGAACAAAACGTCAAGCTGAAAACGAAGGTTCCGTCATCCGGTATCGCCTGGTTCGGTTTTTGATATGTTTATATTTTAACCTACTTTTGAATAGCAGGAGGCGGGTACTTTTAAAGTACAGATGCACGTTTTGTTATCATCTGCCTTTAGAAAAAGATATATAATTATGACCGATAAGGAACTCAAAAAAAAATACGTTGAAATTTACAGCAGTCTGGCCGCGCGGAGACTGAAACCGGCATTTGACCTTCTGGGTAAACTCATTTCGGATAATGGTCTGGGAATATACTATGACGAATACAAAAACCTGGAGGAGACCTACCAGTTTATGCTTAAATACACGGTAGAAGGTGTCCTTGACCCTGAAAGGCAAAAAGTTTACCTGAAGCTGATTGTTTCGGTTTTCGAACTGGCCGACAAAGTAAAGGAAGCTCTCCGCATGAGGTTTTCCCCCTCAATAGAGTACGAGAAAAAAAGATCTTTCAGGGATTCGTTCATTACCGGGCCGGGGACTTACCTTACGGCACTGGAAAATTATTACCTCCGGGCAGGGGAATCATCGCAGGCAGATATTAAGGCCCCACAGTCAGGCAAGGCAGAAGATAAGGCAGCTTCTGAAAAAGATGAAAAGGATTCTGCACCAGATGAAACAGCTTCACATACAGCTGAGCCGGCTTCTGCTGCAGATGAAACATATACACGGGCAGATGAGCCGGCCTATGAGAAAACCCCTCCCGGTGATACAGCTCATTCTGATGCAGAAGCTACTGCGGAAACTGATGAAGAACAACGTCAAAAAATGAACAGGTTCTTCTACCATATCTGGTTTAGTGACAGACTGACATCAGAAGAAGCAAAACACTGGCGCAAATTTTTACTTAGTCCGGTATTGCCTGTTTCCTACAGATCGTTTATGGTTACGGCTCTGATGCTTAGTCTCCGGCGTTATTTTGATCCGGAAAAATTCAACCTTCTCTTCAATGCCTATGATTCCCGGGAGGCCGGAATTAACCAGCGGGCTCTGGCGGGACTGCTTATCAACCTTTATAAATACGATTACCGGATGCCTTTCTACCCGGCCATTACCGGGAGACTTAAAATCCTGAACGAAAATCCGCAGTTCAGACGCAATCTTGAAAATATCATAATCCAGTTTATCAGGAGCAAGGAGACCGAAAAGCTGCAGCAAAGGATCAGGGACGAGATCCTTCCTGAAATGATCAAAATAAGCCCTAACCTGAAAAACAAGATCAACCTCGACAGTCTGATGGAAGAGGGACTCTCAGAGGACAAAAACCCGGAGTGGGAGGAAATTTTCAAAGATAAGCCGGAATTGCTGAATAAAATGGAAGAGTTTTCGGAAATGCAGATGAAAGGCTCAGATGTGTTTATGGGCTCTTTTTCGATGCTGAAATCATTCCCCTTTTTCAGTGAGATGAGCAACTGGTTTATGCCGTTCTTTCCTGAAAACCCCGACATAGCCCAGACACTGAACGTAACCGACCAGACCATAAAACAGCTGGTGGAAGCTATTGAACGCGCCCCCATACTGTGCAATTCCGATAAATATTCCTTTTGCCTGAGTATTCAGCGGCTGCCAAAAGAGAACCTTGAGTTTATGACCCAGGCAATGAAAGCGGAGATGGAGCAGCTGAAAGATCTGCAGGCTGATGAACAGTTGCTGGATCCCGGGCGAAATGAGGAGTTTATTTCCAATCAGTACATCCAGGACCTGTACAGGTTTTACAAACTCTTCCCCCGAAAGGGTGATTTTGAAGATATTTTTAACTGGCGGTTCGATTTTCACAATAAAACAGCTCTGGAAGATATTTTGAAAGAAGACCGGAAATTACTTCGGAATATAGGGGAATACAATTTCGCCAAAGACCATTATAAGGAAGCTGCCGAAATATTCGGTTACCTACTGGAGAAGGAACAAAATGGCGAGCTGTACCAGAAAATTGCCTGGTGCCATCAAAAAACAGGTGATTTTGAAAAGGCGCTGGATGAATATAAGAAAGCTGAATTGTATGATGTCAACCAGTTATGGAACCTCAAAAAGATAGCACTTTGCTACCGCAACCTGAAAAAACCGGACAAGGCACTGGAATATTACAAGGCGGCCGAAAAACTCGAATCAGGGAACCTGGGCAACCAGCTCAACATCGGACAATGCCTGCTTGAACTGGAAAGGTACGACGAGGCCCTGAAATGCTACTTTAAAGTGGAATACCTGGCGCCCGGCAATAAAAAAGTGTGGCGTCCCATTGCCTGGTGCTCGTTTTTGACGGGTAAAAAAGAGCAGGCCGAAAAATATTTGTTGAAGCTGATGGACGACCGGCCCAACAAGCATGATTTCATGAACATGGGCCATGTTCAGTGGAGCCTGGGCAACAGGAAGGAGGCGCTGGACTGCTACCGGAAGTCCATCCGGAAAGCCGGCTACACACCTGACGGCAAAGCTGCAAAAATGGCTGCCCCGGAAGCGCGGGCTCCGGAAAGGGGCTTCACAGAAGGCGAATTCCTTGAAGTTTTCGAAGAAGACCTCCCCCACCTCCTCAGGCAGGGGATCGACAATGACGATGTGCCTATAATGCTCGATCAGCTCAGGTACCTTCTGGAGGAGTGATGTTATTCCTGCCTCTTTTTTGCTCCCGGATTATTCACCGCTATGGTTGCCCGGAAAATCCCGTATGCACTTTCCGTTAATGTGGAAATATTCCACACATAAAAAGAAATTGTATATGTAACGGACATCTGAAAACACATCACTTGCCAATAATTCAAAGATTTATACACAGATATCTTAATTGGCATGGTTTTGTTTCTATTCCGGTAAGTAACCAGATACTAAGTTGAATTAAATTACTTTTATTATGTATTTTGAAAATCGAAATTCTCTGTTAAGAAGCTTAAGCTTATTGATGCTATCTTTCCTGTTTGTTTCATCAGCCGCCTTCGCGCAGCAACCGCCGGCTCAGGAAACTCCGGATTACTCCGATGAGGAACTTGAAAATTTTGTGGAAGCAGCCCTGGAGGTAATGCCGCTTCAACAGGAAAGCCAGGCTCTGATGATTGATGAAATTGAAGAACACGGCCTTACCGTGGAAACATTCAACACGATTCTGGAGGCCAGGCAAAAGGGGGTGGATGCTGAAGTTACCGAAGAGGAAATGGAAGCATTTGAAACTGCGCTCCTGGCCATTCAGGCGATAGAGCTTGAATATAATGATAAGATTGTTGAGGAGATTGAAGATGCAGGAATAACTCCTGCAAAATATGAGGAAATAATGGCATTTTATCAGCAGGATCCCGAACTTCAGATGAGGGTCAACCAAATTATGGAAGAGATGGATGAATAGGGATATGGGTGTTCGCCACCGGTGTGACCTGCAGAGCTGCCAAAAAGGTTGCACCGGAAGGGGGGACCAGCCCGCACCACTCCTGCCGTTTGTCCTCAGCAATATTAAGGATATGCAGTCAGCTTGCCGATAGCTTTCAGGTAATAATTTTTGTTCAGCCTGACCGATATCCGTGCATCTGTGTGATCACTGCAGGCTTCCTGCCATTGCGCCTGGGCTTCCAGCAGATTCACCAGGGTTTCCATTCCTTCATCAAACCGGTCACTGCTTGTTTCCAGGTTTTCTTCGGCATGCTTAAGAGCCACTTCAGTCAGTTCCAGGCGGGTCAGGGCATCTTCCAGCATCAAGCGCGCCCTGGCAATTTCCATCTGCAGAAGTTTTTCGATATCTTCCTTTTCAAGTTCGGCAGTTTCTGTCTTCAGGCGTACCTTTGACAGCCGGTTTCTTTTTTCATTCCAGTTAAATATGGGAATTCTTACTGAGCCCATAACCGATATATACCTGTCGTCGACAGACTGCCGGTTAATCTCTAATCCTCCAAAGTAGTTGTATCCTGCCCTTATCCCCAATTGGGGAAACATCTCCGCACGGGTCATGTGTTTTTCATATTCACTCAACTCAACAGCTTTCTCCAGCATTTTATATTCGGGTCGCTGCTGCGGATTATCCTCATATTTCAGAAGTATGGAAAGGTCTGTCACTTCGGCTTCAGGTCGCTCTTCCACTGAAATTTCGGTTTCAAGGGGCAACCCCGTAATACGGCACAGGTTCATCTGCGCCAGTTGCAGTCCGCTTCGTGCTTTCCGGACCATCAGTATGGCTTCATTTTGTCTTACCATGGCTTTCAGAAGGTCATTGCGCGTTGCCATTCCCTCTTCCATACTATCTTTGATCTTGTCAACCAGCTCATCCAGCAACCTTTTGTATTGCAAAGCGGTTTCTTTCTGCTCACGTACAGAGACATAAAGAAAAAATGCTGAGTCGGCCAGAGCAATTATTTCTGACCTGTTCCTCTCTATATTCAGGTTGGCCATATCAGTACCTGTTTCTGCCATTCTTATAGCCGTACGTACCCTGCCTCCCATATATACTGCCTGCTCCATATCCACGCTGGCCATGGTAACTCCTTCCAGTCCGATGTTCAGCTTTAAGTCGGGCAAAATATCATCTATATTCAGTTCCAGGCCGGACAGAATTTCAGATATGATTCCCGGAGACAAAAAATCAAGGTCCAGAAATGAAGTTGGTTCAAATGAATATCCCATATCGTCGGGAGAATAAAAATAGAGGCCTGAAGCCGAAAATTCAGGAAACATAGCTGCACGTGCTATCCTTTCACGCAGAAGGGATTGCTCCTTTTGATTCTCTGATTGCTGCAACTTTCTGGAGTAATCAAGAGCCATTAGGCGGCACTTCTGACGGTCGAGTTTTACCACATCAGCTTGTGCGTTTATTAAGGCCGTATTCACAGTCAATAGAGACAAAATAAGAATGGTTTTTTTCCGTATCCCGTTCATAAAGCTAGGGTTTTTGTTGTTTTTGTGCCTTTTTACTTTGCGGATGAACCACGTTGTAAAGGACAGCATATAGAACCGGCATGATCATAAGCGTAATAAGGGAACCTAAAAATAAGCCCGACATCATGGTTACAGCCCCGGAGCCAAACATATCATCAGTTACAAGGGGCACCATTCCCAGAATCGTGGTAAAAGAAGCCATCATCACCGGACGCAACCGGGAAGAAGATGCAACCATCAGGGCTTCAAGGTGTTCCCTCCCTCCTTTTATCTGGAATCCCACTTCTTCGATCAGTACCACTCCGTTTTTAATCATCAAACCCATCAGTCCCAGGGTGCCCACTATGGCTACAAAGCCGAACTCCTTTCCCGCCAGAAGCATTCCGGGTACAATACCGATAAATGCCAGAGGCAGGCTTAATATTATAATCAACGGCTTTTTATAATCATTAAACAGGGCAATAAGAACGGCAATTATCAGTACAACAGCATGGGGCAGATACATAAACAAATATTGCTGAGCCTCTGAGCTGGCTTCGTACTCACCCTTCCATTCCATATTATACCCCACAGGCAGCTCAATATTTTCAATGTCTTCAAGAATGCCGGTGCGCACATCATCGGCTGTTTTACCCGGAGCCGGGTTGCATTGAGCCCTCATGGCCCTGACTCTGTTATAGCGCCTGACCACAGGTTCTTCCCATTCCAAAGCAATTTCATCTACAGCCTGCTTAAGTGGTACGGTACCAATAACCGCTTCAAAAATACCGGCAGGATCTATAACACCTGTCATTATCCTGTTAAGCAATCCGGGATCCAGAAAATCAGTTGAGGGTACAGTCCTGAATGCAGGAATGGTTTCATGATTTTCCAAGGGTTCTCCTTTTCCTGTTGTACTTTTTAAAATAAGAGGGATAAAACGATTATCTATATATAAATTTCCCAAAGGGAGGCCATCTGCAGAGGAGAGCAGGGATAACGCCACATCGGTACGCGACAGTCCCGCACGTCTTGCCTTTTTCTGATTATATTGTGCCACTTTTACTTTGGATGCAGGCTCCCAGTCATGAGTTACCAGTATGGCTGAAGGCTCATTCTCCATAATGGAGACAGCCTTTGAAGTTAATTCTTTCAGCACGTCCGGATCAGGACCTGTAAACATTACCTCCACCGGAAATTCCTTGTACATCAGATTGTACCTTTGAACCCTGGCATATGCCTGAGGGTAATGAGCCGACAGATAATTCTGGATTTCCGGAACTTTTTCAACAAGCACTTCAGCATCTTTAAACTCAACAATCAGCTCACCATAGCTCATAGACGGGGTTGCAACATACCGAACCAGATTATAGCGGGCTGGCGTTCCTCCCAGGCTGGTGGTAACTTTAATAACCTCAGGCCGGTTAAGCAGATATTCCTCAATTTCTGCCAAATCCCGCTCCACTGCTTCTATTCGTGATCCGGCAGGCAGATTGTACTCTATATACAGCTGGCTGTAAGTTAAATCCGGGAAGAATGTCCTGGGAACGAACCTGAAAAGCAGAACAGTTATTGCCAGAAGGGCAAGGACCACAGACAGGGCCATGGTTTTGTGGCACAAAACGTAATTAAGGGCACTTTTGTGTATTTTATATACTCTTCCTGAATAAAGCTTATCTTTCGTTTTTTTGATTCTTTCAGGATTAAACTGAATGTCAGCCATAAGCGGTGCATGAGTGAGAGCCAGGAACCAGCTGAGTAAAAGCGAGACAGTCAGAACAATAAAAAGATCACGGATATATACACCTGCTGTATCCGGGGAGAGGAAGGTGGGGAGGAACGCAAAAATTGCTATCAGGGTGGCTCCAAGAAGTGGCCATGCAGTTTTATGAACAGTATTTACCAGCGCCTTTTCCTTTTTCATGCCACCCTGCAGATCCGTAAGGATACCATCAACAATCACAATTGCATTGTCAACCAGCATACCCATCGCCACAATGAAAGCAGCCAGCGAAACTCTTTGCAGGGTGCCATCAAGAAGATTGAGTACCACTAAAGAGCCCAATATGGTGATAAGCAATCCGCTTCCTATAATCAGTCCGCTCCGCCAGCCCATTGCAAACATCAAAACAACAATAACAATAATTACTGACTGGACCAGATTAAACATAAACACAGAAATAGCATTCTCGACTTTCTCCGGCTGAAAAAACACCTTTTCGAAATCTATGCCTGCAGGAATCCGGTCCGCCCGGAGTTCAGCAAGCCTGTCATCAACCCGTTCGCCCAGAGCAATAATATTTCCGCCACTTTCCATGGATATGGCAATACCAAGTGCGGGAAGCTTATTATGGCGCATGGCTTCACGGTAAGGTTTTTCAAGGCCACGCTCTACATAGGCAATATCGGAAAGCCTTACCTGATCTCTCTCATGGCCATGTATTATGAGATTGCGAATATCCTCCGTGTTGTGGAAACTGTCACCTACCCTCATCCTTATACGCTCATCACCTGCTTCATAATATCCGGCATAAAGTGTTTCATTCTGATCACGCAAAGTACCGAGTACTTCGGCGGGATGAACCCCCAGATTGGCCATTACCGGCTGTTTTAACTTAATATAAACAGCCGGAGAACGGTCCCCGTATATCTCCACCCGCTTCACATCAGGTATTGCATATAACTGATTTTTCACCAGCTGCCCGTAATCATGCATCTCTTCATAAGAAAAACCGTCGGAGGTCATGGCATAAAAAAGTCCGAACACATCGCCAAAATCATCAATAACCATTGGCATTTCCGCACCGGCAGGAAGGCGGGCAGCAGCCCCGGTCACTCTGCGCCGGAGAATATCCCATTTCTGCTCTATTTCATCACCGATAACAGTAGGATGCAGCTCTACAGTAATTTCAGAGTAATCGGCCTCTGAGCGGGATTCTATTCTGTTGATGCTGCCCATGGTCTGTATGGCCTCTTCAATAATATCAGTAACCTCCTCCTCTACTTCATAGGCCGATGCTCCGGGATACACGGTTATCACCAGTGCCAGTTTTACTTCAACTTCAGGGTCTTCCAGCTTGCTCATCGACATAAAGGAGATAATCCCCCCAACTACCAGCACAAGGAGGAAAAAATAAAACAGTATCTTGTTTTTAAATACAAATTCTGTCATAGGAGGTACATCTTATTAATTTTTAGCATAATTGTAAATCTGACTCCTTAAAAAAGAGATTAATAATGCATCACGGCAGATAACCGGGAATATTAACAGATTTTACCTTCTGGCCTTCCCGGAGTGAATGCACGCCGGCGCTTACTATGATATCATCCGGCCCAATATCCGCTTTAACCAGTGCCTGTCCGTCAGATTCAATACTCAAAATCTCCACCGGTACTGAATGAACCGTACTTTTATCCTGATTTACCAACCACACCCGCGATTTCTGTTCTTTCCCAAAAATTGCCGTCGATGGCAGTTTAAACAGCTCATCAGCTTCCTGCCGGTAAGTAATTTCCGTCTCGGCACTCATGCCGGGCAAAATTGTGACCTCCGCCGTATTCTCCAGTTCAAACCTGGCTGTATAAAGACCGTTTAAATTTGCCTGAGAAGCAATGCTTCTGAGTTTTGCCGGAATTTTAATGTCCGGCTGTTCTGAAGTTGCAACCCGGAATTCAACAAAATCATCTTTTCTCAGGTAATCACGGGCAGGAAGGTGGGTTACAAGTTCATATCTGAGTGGGTCAACAAGCGATAAAACAGGGATTCCCGCATCAACAACTTCGTGATTGTCAAAATACTTTACTATTATTTGCCCGTCAAAAGGAGCCGTCAGCCTGGTATCCTGCAGCTGGTTTCTATGAGCCTCGTATTTTGCCTCGATTTGCTTAAGACCATGAACAGCCTTGTCATAATCACTCTCCGAAACCCTCTCTTTCCCGTACAAGGCTATTACACGCTCCGCTTCGGCTTTTATGCCGTTGTATCTTGCTTCTGTTGCTTTCAACTGTGTTTTATAATCTCGCTGGTCGAGAAGTGCCAGTAATTGTCCCTCTTTAACATAATCTCCTTCTCTGACCAGCACCTCACTAATGGGCCCGGGTATCCTGAAAGACAGGTGTGCTTCTGCAGTTGCCCTTATCACTGAAGGATAGCTTTTTGTAAGATGGGGCACAAGGGCTTCCGGCCGGGTGGTTTTCACCGGCACCGGAGTTTCTTCTTCAGCGTTTCTGTCTGCGCACGAACAAAAAACAATACAGTTAAACAAGATAATACCTGCAAACAAGATAAAATTTTTGAATATTCTCATCAGTCCCTGATTTTAAAATGTATTCTTTACTGTGAGTTTCGTAAAGCACTCCTGATCAGATTATATAATCAGTAAAAAATTCCCTGAAACCCGACTATCCAATACCAGGGGAGGTGGGCTTAACCCCGATTTTGCTTCGCACCGCAAATTATTTTGTCGCACATGCTTTTCGGGCAAAGTCCCGCCAGGACATTTCCACGACCCTGAGGACGTGGAAATTTTAAATTTTATTAAAAATATAAAATTCCGGTGGGTTTACAGGCTTATAAGGTTAAATTTTCAAATGAAGCACGGTACGAATGGTTATCTGCCTACAGTGTCGGCACATTTATCTTTTTGCTGCAATCACCAGCAACAGTAAACTTGAGGTTTTAAACATTATAATAACCAGTGAAGTTTGCATAAGCCCCAGAACAGGCAAAAGCACAACCCCGCCCAGAATACCTCCCAGCCAGCCGCCCCAGAGGTCGGAGCTGTACAGCAATCCCGCAGTGCCGCTTATACTGGGTGAAATTTTTAAATACTCCCTGTTTACCAGGGGAAATTCTCCCCCCACCAGCATACCGGAAATAAGTGAGAGTATTAGAAACACTGCCCTCAAAATAAAATCAAACCAGGGATAAACCAGTAAAGGAGCGGCCTTTGAAAAAATAAAGGGCAAAAGAAACGCAAAAACAATCAAAACAAGTTCTATTACAACAATTGCAGAAACAGAGGATTCAACTTTTTTCAGCAGGGCAGTCATCCATAATCCTCCCACCATCACCCCGGCCATAAAAGCAGTTACCAGGAGCCCCAGCCAGTAAAATATATAGCCGTAAAGCACCTGAAATGCAAATATTAAAATCAGGTCAAACAGCATCCCTGCAAAACCGGTAGAAACAATACACAAAGTAAGTGCCGGCTTCAGGGAATTCCTGACCCGGAAAGAGATAAATAAAAACAGCAGAAAAAACACCAGGAAAATTCCTGCCAGTAAGGTGGGACTGATTTTTTCACTCTGCCTGAAAATCCTGTTAAAAGAGGGAGAAAACTTTTCATTCCAGTAAACCAGGCTGTAAAAAACACCAACTGGCCTGAAATCCTCGTTAATCCTGTACTCATCAATCCCGCCTCCGTAAACCCTTTCTTCGCTGTTTTTGTTTTCTTCTGTTTCTTTATCAACCGTGATCCTGATCCCGTTAACTTTCTCCTTGCTTCCCTCCCTGCTTTTTTTGTTCTCACTCTCCCTGGTTTTGTTGTTCTCACTCTCCCTGGTTTTCCCGATATTGTCCATAAACCAGTCCACCCATCGCTGATGCAATCTGTATTCAAGGTATCCGGGAGTAATCAGGTTAAGATCAAGTTCACGCTTTTCCATTCTTTCAACCATTTCAGCATGCCCGGTATCTTTTGCTGCTGGTGACCGTGAAGCCAGATAAAAATTTATACCGTCACCGGGTACTACCCTTACATAAGGGAAAACATTTTTAAGGGTGTTGAGAACCACTCCATTAAGATCGGCCAGCTCTGAACTCATATAAGTCAGAGAACCCGGCAGTCCCAGAGCTAAAATACCGTCCGGGGTAAGCCTGTTTGCGGCCAGGGAAAAGAACTCCCGGGTGAAAAACCGGTTTGCCTGTAAGGTTGAAGGGTCGGTAAATCCGCTCAGAATGATGTCATACATCTGCGATGTTCTGTTAAGAAAAAACCTGCCGTCCATATATTGTACATTAACGCGTGGATCTCCAAGCTCTCTTTCGGTAAGTGCTGTGGGAAATTCTTTTACCACCTCCGGCATCATCGGGTCTACTTCGGCATAATCTACTCTCTGCACATCGTGCTTCAGAATTTCATTTATCACACCACCTGCGCCTCCGCTGAGCACAAGGACATCACCAGGCGAGGGATGTGACAGCAAAGGGAAATGAACAAATTCCTCCACGTAAACCACATCGGGATTTGGTGTGGTAATTACCGGCAGGCCGTCTGAAAAAAATGTATATTCCCCCTCTCTTTCAACAACCACGATATTACCGTAGTTGGAATTCCGGTAATGCAACAGCTGATGGTTTTCCCATTGCCGTTCTACAGAAAAAAGATGTATCCGGTCCGCACCCGAACCTGCAAGAAGATAAACGGTTATAAGTATAAGGCCAAACAGGGAAATACCCGTTGCTCTTGTTATTATTGAAACCTGCGGCTGCCAGAAGGGCCTTAGCAACAATGCGCAGATGGCGAAGTTGAAGAGGGCGAGGACCAATGCAATTTTAACGGCATGCAGATATGGTATAAAAAGATAGGTCAATACCAGGCCCCCGGAAAGCGTTCCCACAGTTTCATAAATGTAAACCCTGGCAATGCTGTAAGCACTTAACTTGTCTTCTGAAGGTTCCGGTGAACCGGCAGATGAAACACCCATGTCAGAGTTTTCATCCCCTTGAGCTTTAACACGGGTATTCTGTCCGGCCTTATAGGGTCGAATCGCCGATGAATAAAGAAAATAGAGTTTGCAGCCGGAAGTAAACAGCGCTCCATGCAATAAGCTCACCGGCAGGAGAATTAAAAAGGAGACATAAAACATCGGCATTATTCCCAGTCCCTCACCTGGCATAACAGTCATAAACTCCTTGAAAACCCTGACAGCATAAATTGCCGCAAGGAAAAAAACTGAAAAAAGTATGGTTACCAGAATAAAAAATCCCAGTTTTCTTCTTGCCCTGGCAATTTTTTTGCCCAGAAAGAAAGCGCCGGCAGATTCCAGCAGCAACCAGTTGGCTAAAACAACCCCGATTGAAAGCTCATTGCCGTGAAAAGCGATCATCAGCTCCCTCAGAATAACAATCTGGGCAACAAGGCCGCTGAATCCCATAAGAATAACCGCATATATGAACCTTTGCTTCATTTATTCATATTATTTTTCCGGCGAAGCCCGGAAAACCCCCGTCAAGGTCATGACCGTCCGGGCTTCTCTTTTTTCCGGATGCTCCTTTTCTGTCAGAAACTAACTCCAGATACCGGGTATGCTGTGCCCGCAGGAAGAGCATCTTCCGTCACTGATATTGTTTTCCACTACGGTGAAATGCACACGGCGGATAAGGATTTTACTGCATTGGGGACAAAATGTTGAATTGTATTCATGGCCCGGAACATTGCCCAGGGTAACATACTGCAAGCCAACTTTATGTGCTGTTTTCAAAGCCCTTTCAAGGGTATCGATCGGAGTGGCGGATATATGCGTAAGTTTATAATTCGGGAAAAACCTGGAAAAATGGAGCGGCACTTCCGGTGAAAGATTGTCTCTTATCCAGACACACATATCTTCTATTTCCCTTGAAGAGTCATTTATAGTGGGTATCACCAGGTTTACTATCTCCAGCCATACACCGGCTTCTTTTATAATCTGCAAAGTTTTGAGAACCGGCCCGGGTTCGGCCGAAGAATTATCATAAGCCTTCCGGGAAAAACCTTTTAAATCAATGGTAACCGCATCGGTATATTGCAAAAGTTCTTTCAGGGGTAATGGTTGAATATATCCGTTGGAATGCCAGAGTATCCTTAACCCTTCCTTTTTGGCAATTCTGGCAATATCCAGAACATATTCGAAAAAGACGGTTGGTTCGTTATAGGTAGAAGATATAATGGCAACGTCAAGCTCAATGGCGTAGTTTACCGCCTCATGCGGTGTATAACTGTGATAACGGCCTATCTCCTCAATGGAATGCTGTGAAAGGTGCCAGTTATGACAGTGCAGGCAGCGAAAATTACACCCTGCTGTCCCGATACTCAGCATTTCACTCCCCGGCAACATGTGGTGCTGCGGCTCCTTTTCGACCGGGTCGGTATGAACTGCAGAGGGGCGTCCATAAACCACATTGTAGAGCTTACCCTGCCGGTTTTCCCTGTTCCTGCAAAACCCTCTTCTGCCCTGAGCTATAATACAGCTGCGGTGGCAAAGATCACAACGAACGCGATTCCTTTCAAGCCTGGTGTAATACATTGCTTCCCGTCCCTGCGATTTCTCTGTTTTATCGCTTTCGCGGATAAGTTCTGAGGAGGGGTAATCAGAAAATGAAGGGTCAGAAAACGGGGAACCTGAAAAGAAGGCTTCAGGGATTGAGGCAGCCAGGTCCGGAAGATATTTCATTCTGCTACCCTTTAAAAGCAGGCATCCGGCACACACAGCAGCA
The DNA here is from genome assembly GCA_003567115.1 of Bacteroidota bacterium. Taxonomy (GTDB): domain Bacteria; phylum Bacteroidota; class Bacteroidia; order Bacteroidales; family PUMT01; genus PXAP01. The sequence goes on along the minus strand of PXAP01000062.1, from coordinate 87 downwards.
ACACCTCCAACAAATGCCTTTAAAATAAAATCACGACGGTTCGGCTTTCTCATGATAAAATATTTGGATTAACTATTATAAATATTT
>PXAP01000040.1 GCA_003567115.1 Bacteroidota bacterium | reverse complement strand
CGCCAATTTCAATGGTTAACAAACCATTATTATTAGTTACGGGATTGGGATTGTAGATCTCCTGGTATACAACAGTACCGTCAATTGAGCTCTGCAGGATACTTACTCTCAAACCCACCTGCTGGTCGGTAACAAGCTGATCGCCTGCATCGCGTATCACCGCCTGGTAGCTCATCCTCTCAGGCGCCTGGGCAACAGCATGGCTGGAAGAAAGTAAGCTCCCGGACAATAAAAAAAATAAGAATAGGGTAGAAGTTTTTTTCATGATGCTTAGTTTTTAATGATCCTGAATATTTTTATCTCCAAAGGTGCCGGATTGGCCTGCTGTACTTTCAAAAAATAGACGGCAGGTACAAGGTTTGTCATTGAAATGGTAGTCTCACTTGCCGAAATCTTCCCTTCTTTAAGCAACCTTCCACCGACATCCAAAAGCTGAAATTCCAGGTTTTCGAAATCGTAGTTTTCAACTCTCAGAATAAGATAATCGGTTGCAGGGTTGGGAAAGGCAGAGACAACAAGGTCAATACCCATGGCTTCTGTTATGGAGGTTACAACAGATATTTCATAAGGCTGCTGCACCCCTTCGGCAACAGATCCGGTCTCACCAGTGATGACGGAATAGAATACCTGTCCCACAGAATAGCTAACCGAGCCTCCGCTGCCTGTAGCGTTTCCTCCCGAAGCAGGAATGACTTCCTGGGCATAAGAGGATGAAAGGAAAAGGGTGAAAGCTAATAAAACAGTAAAGAGTAAAAGGTTTTTCATAATCTCCGGATTTATAAGGTTTCGACTTTTTAATGCAGAAACTTAGAGGAATATACTGTAATCCAGAATGCCTGATCAATTTACGGAAATAATGCTATTTAGACAAATTTTTCAAAGTGATTTAAACTGATTAAGTCTATTTCGGGGATTCCTGTCACCCTGGATATGGATAGCCATTTCCTCTATCAATAATCCGGATGGTGTTCAAATCCAAGGTTATGTCTATTATTTAACCTATATTTTTCCAAAAATCTTGCTGCCCTGCGGAACAGCAAGATTAAGTGTCAGAATTGTCAAATTCACCCCGTGAAATAACAGCAAAGCTGTTCCTGCAATGCAGGATTTCACGGGGTAAATCAAAGTGTCACCTAATCCTTAAGGCAACGCACAGAGAGTCCGTTCGCGCGGAAGTAGCTGTACAGGGTGGCAAAGCTGCTGATGAAGGACAGGTACCGCGAGAAGGAACCATCCACGGTATGTGACCAATAGAAGCCGTGGGAGCCTACATAGTAGAGCGAACCATTGCTGTGGCTGCGGTAGCCGGCAACGGGCAATTTAAGCGGAGAGGCAAAAGCACCGGCTGAATTATTGCTGCTCCAGCTCGCACGTTCGGCTTCCCACTCGGCCTCGGTGGGTAGCCTGTAGCCCACTGGGCAGGGGTTGTTGGTGCCATTTACACCCTGCCATAAATTATCGTTTTGCGGGCTGCGCCAGTCATAAGGGCTATCCGGAGCTAATATAAAATCTCCATGCCCCGGTGTATCTGAATTACTCAAAGTAGAAGTAGTGCCCGATGTTCTTAGCTGATGCCCGTCGCCAGCCCTGCCCCACTGGTATAAATCGCCGTATGCATCTGCATCGGTGCTTGAACCAGCAACTCTTAAAGCTCCAAGGTTTCTGTCCATCCATATTTTACCGGTGGTCGGATTTTCAACCTCCCCTTGTGTCTTCCATATTGGTATACCTCCAACAAAGGTTAAAACCTGATTTTCATTACCGACTGCAACGGTTATCCACTCAGAGCCATCCCAGTATTGCATTTCGCCGGTTTGAGTGCCGGAGGGTACGCTGGGGTCGGTTTCGGTATAGTCGGTTAAATATCCTTCTGCCGAATGGTCTCCCCAGCCGTGTGCCTCATCCCAGTTGTCAATGTCTGCAGCCTCTATACCCGCAGCTGAACTGGCCTCAAATACAGGGTCTGACTCCTCAGTCAAATACCCTTCCACTGCATGATCACCCCATAGGTAGGCGTTATCCCAGTTGTCAATATCATCAACCTCTATGCCGGATGACGGACTGCCGGTGAAAAGAGGATCAGTTTCTTCTATAAGATAATCCTGCAGGTCTGAAATCTGGCTTTCAGTGATTTCACCGGTCAAAACATCAGATGTTCCGGAGTGCAGGGCATAGGGCACGCTCAACAATTGGCTTGTGCCGGTAATGGTGTAATCGGTTCCCCCGGAAGGGTCGGTCTCTGTTTTGATAAACCAGGGGCCATCGGACCAGTCGATCGATGCGAAGTTTCCGGATATGGCTGTAGCATCATCACCTCCTATCTCAATACTTACAAGACCGTTAGCATTGGTAATCGGGGTCTGGGTCTCAATGTAAGCGGCAGTGCCGTCTGCCGTGCCCTGCAGAATGCTTATCTGCATTCCAATTTCCTGCCCAGTAACAAGGTTGCCTTCAGTGTCTCGAATTACCGCCTGATAGCTCATTTTATCGGGCACCTGTGCAATTGATACCGCTGTTAACGCGACTGTCAATAAGGTCATGTAAAATTTCTTCATAGCTTAAAATTTTAATATTCTGAATACTTTGATTTCTTCTGAGCCGTCAAAAACTTTAAGAAAATAAATGGCACTGGATATCCCGGTCATATCAATGATGGTATCGGGTCCAATCGCCTTCCCTATCTGCACTATTCTTCCATTGGCATCAAAAAGCTGGTAAATGATGTTCCCCGGGTCATACCTGTCAATTCTTAGCACAAGATGATCTGTTACAGGATTAGGAAAAGCTGAAACAACAAGGCCAATACCTTCTGCTTCCGCCACGGAGGTTACAACTGATATTTCATAAGGCTGTTGAACTCCTTCTGCGACAGATCCGGTCTCACCGGTGACGATTGAATAGAATACCTGTCCGACAGAATAGCTTACAGTACCTCCGCTGCCGGAGGCTTTACCGCCCGAGGCGGGAACTGTTTGTTGAGCATTCGCATCAGCCAGGCAAAAGAAAACCAGTACAAGCAGCGTGCACATCAATTTGTGAAGCTGAGTGCTTTTGCATTTTTGGTTTTTTTTCATGTGTGGTTGGTATTAATTGAATTAATAGGTACTATGTCTTAGAGACATTGTAATTATCTTAGTGGGAATAAGCAAGAAGACTTTATGTCTTTTAATTATTTGGACGTCTCAAAATAATTAGCGGTAAATTATACCTTCTTGTAAAGCTTGGGCAGATATCTTATTACGGCTTATTTTGCATGATTTTGAAGCAAGTTATGCTAATTACATATATTTTTCCAAATAATTTAATTGAAATCCGTATCATTTTT
>PXAP01000232.1 GCA_003567115.1 Bacteroidota bacterium | reverse complement strand
TATACGGAACCAATGAGGTTTGAATAATATTTTGCCAAAAAAGCAAAAATTTAAATTTTAAGCGTCTAAAAAGTACGGTCATGCCTTATAATATAAAACTATTTTCTGAATTTGGCATTATGAGCAGGATAAGGATAACTTTTCTGCTCTTGTTCATCTCCCTGATTATTTCGGGATGCCTGGGCCGCAGAGATATGCCGGTAAGATATTATATAATTGATTATCCCGCCGGTGTGCAGTTAAACATTGACGACATTGCCGGGCCGGTTCAAAAATCATGTCTGATAAATGTTGTTGAAATCTATCCGGCCTATTCAACCAACCAGATTGCAATAAGGGAAAACACCCATGAGATAAGGTATTTTGCTTTTAACCAGTGGGCTGTAAGGCCTGAGGAAAGTTTTGCAAAAATAATTGTCAATCTGATTAATGATCATAATATATTTGAATCGGTTCAAACAAACGCCTTTTATCCTGAGCCCGATTATATTCTGGAAACCACCATCTACCATCTCGAATTAGTTGAAGAAGATAATGACCATCATGCCCGGCTGAATCTTACATACCGGTTAACAGACGGTCAAACCGGGCAGGAAATACTGAATCACCATGCCGACAGAAAACATTTGCTCGAGGAAAAAAACCTGAACCTTTTTGCTTCAACTATCAGCGAAATGTTCATTGAAGAGTTGGGAGTATTTACAAATTCGATTCTTGCAGAGTTGAGATAATTCTGAAAACAGCCACCGGTAAAGCTTCATGAAAACAGTCACCCGAAATACACCCCGACAAATACTGGAAACCAAAAATACCAGTTGCCGTTTGAAGGATAACACCCTGTTTATATCGGGTCGGCTCAGAGTAGACGTAGCGGGCGACTTTACAAGAGCTGTCCTCAAAGAATTTCGTGCAGCCAGCCTTCCCCGGATTATTATCAACCTGGAAGAGCTTGATGATATTGACAGCGCCGGGGTTACATCACTTTTTTATCTGAAAAGAAAATTATCACCAAAGATCGCGGATATAAGGATTGAAGGAGGAAAGGCATCTGTAGAGAAAAAAATTGAACTGTTTGGTTCAGACATTGCAATAGAGAAGAAGCCGGAGGCAGAATTTGAAATAACAGAGGCTGTCGGAAGAGGGACCTATAAATTTCTCACCTCCTATCTCTATGGCTTTATTATTCTCGCCTCCAATACACTTTACTGGGCAATAGTTGACCTGTTCAGAACAAAAACCACCAGAGAAGGTGAATTTGTTAACCAGTCAGTCCACATAGGTGCAAATGCCGCCCTGATAGTAATTGTTATGTCATATGCAATCGGCTTTGTAATGGCGGTCCAATCTGCACAGTATCTGCGTGAATTCGGTGCCGATATATATGTTGTAGACCTTATAGTTATCAGCTTTATGAGCCAGATGGGCCCGCTGATAACGGGAGTGCTGATTGCCGGCAGAAGCGGTTCGTCGATCGCCGCAGAAGTAGCAACGATGAAAGTAACCTCAGAACTGGATGCCTTGAAAACCATGGGCCTGGATCCTGTCCGGTATGTTGTTGTCCCCAAATTATATGCCAGTATGTTTACCATACCTCTTCTGATAATACTGGCAAATGTTTCAGGAATCACCGGTGGAGCAACTGCAGCATACTCCATTCTGAACGTGACCCCGGAAATATTCATAAACCGTATGGAAAATGTTATGCAAAACAAGGACCTTATTACAGCTTTAATTAAAAGCCAGGTATATGCCGGTATCATTGTACTTACCGGAAGCTTTTACGGTTTCAGGGTTGAAAAGGGTGCAGAGGGAGTCGGCAGGGTTACTACACTGGCAGTTGTTGTGTCAATATCTCTGCTCATTCTGGCAGACAGCTTTATGGCGGTATTGTTTTACTAAAAGCCCGGATAAAAAATGGAAAAAGTAATCCATGTAGAAGGATTGTTTGCAAGATTTGATGACACAGAAATCCTGCACGATATTTCCTTTTCAGCTTTCAAGGGCCAAATAACTGTTATTATCGGCGGAAGCGGCTCGGGTAAGACAACTATTCTCAAGCATATGCTCGGACTAAATCCCATAAAAGAGGGAAATATAAATGTTTTGGGTAAAAATATTGCCGGAATGCCGGAAGAGGAAATGAAAGAGATGTATCATCAAATGGGTGTTTTTTATCAGGAGGGGGCACTTTTGACTTCAATGACTGTGGGTGAAAATGTTGCCATGCCACTTATACACCAGAGCAATCTCCCCAAGCCTCTTATAAATGAAGTGGTTATGATGAAACTGGGACTGGTAAACCTTAAAGAGGCATACGATCTTTATCCATCACAACTCAGCGGCGGAATGCTTAAAAGAGTTGCCCTTGCCAGGGCAATAGCCATGGACCCTCCCCTGCTTTTCTGCGATGAACCCGGAGCCGGCCTGGACCCTGTCTCACTGAGATCTCTCGACAATCTCATTCTGAACCTCAAAGATCAGCTGGGAATATCCATCGTACTTGTAACCCACGAAATATCAAGCATTCTTAGGGTTGCCGACAGGATAGTGTTTCTTGATAAAGGGAAAGTTATTTTCGAAGGAGTACTCAAAGAAGCATTATCATCCAAAATCGGGGAGCTGAGAGATTTCTTCTCGGTGCTGGAGACAGAGCATCTGCTGTAAAATTAATCTTCCATCCTGCCCTCCCGGGCTGCCTGACTTAAGTTCTCTTCCCGCTTAAAATTGAAAAGTTCCCGTTTGGCTATACAAGTTTATTATTATACCTGTATCGAACAGGCATTCTTCTTTACTGATAAATTTTTATTAATTTGGCGCCGTCTCCGGGAGTGGCGGAAATGTTTTTTCAGGTTATCCGAAAACAACATTATATTGCAATCCGGAATAAAATAGCATCAAAAGCCTGACATGACTCTCAATTATATCTGGATAGGTTTCTTTCTTGTCGGAATGCTGATAGCCCTGCTGAGGGTTATGGGATATCTGCTGGCCGGATATCTTGAACCACTGCTTGGCTATGTTTTTACCACGGCAGACAGGGATGTATTTATTGCCATTGTGGAAAGTACTTTCGAAATGGCTAAAACAAGTGTGGATATTGCTATTTATCTTATCGGAGTAATGGCCCTTTGGCTGGGTATCATGAGGATAGGTGAGAAAGGAGGGGCAGTGACAGGGATGACCAGGTTTATTATGCCTTTTTTTAAAAGGATATTTCCCGGGCTGCCCGACAAGCACCCGGCGTTCGGTTCAATGACAATGAATATATGCGCGAATATGCTGGGCCTTGACAATGCTGCAACTCCCCTCGGTATAAAGGCCATGCAGGAACTGCAGGAAGCCAACCCG